>DZCT01000099.1 GCA_022736535.1 Desulfatirhabdium butyrativorans
GATTTCTCCCTTCGGTCGAAATGACAGGGGCTGCATTTTTTGTCAGGGCAAGGAGAACTTCTTTCACACAGCGCGCCAATGCCTTGGGATTGTAGCCGCCTTCCAGCGCAAAAAGCATGGGCGGATTCCCCGCTTTTGCGGATAAATCAAGCAGCAGACCGGTCAGCCGTCCGAATGTCTTTTCAGTCAGCCGTGACCTGCCGACGGGGTCCTGATGATGCGCGTCAAATCCGGCAGCCACGAGAATCAGTTCGGGACGGTATTGCTCCATCACGGGACCGAGTATTTCCTGATAGAGATAAAGAAATTCCTTTTCTTCCAACTCTCTGGGAATCGGGATATTGAGCGTATAGCCGGTTCCATCGCCTTCTCCGGTTTCTTCCCAATCGCCGGTATAAGGATAGAGCAACATATCATGGGAGGAAAAATAGAATACTTCTTTTTCTTTGTAGAACAGGTTTTGCAGCCCGTTTCCGTGATGGATGTCCCAGTCAATCATCAGGATACGCCGGAATCCGAGTTCGCTGAACGCGTATCGGGCGGCAATACCGAGATTGTTGAAAATGCAGAACCCTCCGGCTCTGTCCGGCAGGGCGTGATGTCCGGGGGGCCGCGCCAGCGAAAAACAAACCTTGCACCTGCCTGAAACCAGCGCGTCCAATCCTTTGAGACATGCCCCGGCCGCGAGCCATGCCGCGAGATATGTCATGGCGCTGGCAGGCGTGTCCGGGGCAAGACTCGTAAAACTATGTTCAGCCGTTTTCAATACTTTTTCAATGTAAAGCGGCGTATGAACTAATTCTAAATATTCCAGCGCAGCCGGTTCAGCCTGAATCGGAATCAGACAGTCCCCGAAATCCGCATCCAGCATCCGGTAAACAGCTTTGAGACGGTTGGGATGCTCCGGATGGACATGCCCGGTTTTATGTTCAAGAAATCTGTCGTCTCTGACAATGCCTATCGAGAAAGAAGCTGTTTTTATAAGACTGTCTGATGTTCGGCTGTTCAATTTTGCAGTTCCTTTTTTTCGCCGCGAATGAACACAAAATTTTACACAGATAAAACACGAACTGAATGCTGAAATTTATGATTCAGAGAACTGTAAATCATCACGAAGTTGGGAACTTCCGTGTTTTTTTTTGTTCTTATTTTCTGAATATACTGATCCGCTTTCGGTTTTTTGCGGCATATTTTCTGCTGATGTGCCATATTCCGGTTTCAGATATCTGTCTGTGTCCGTCTGTGTGCGTCTGCGGCAAAAAAAGCAAAATCGGATCAGTATATTCTGTAAAAATTTCAGGTATTTTATTTGTGAGAAATCTGTGTCCGTTCGTGGCGGGCACAACGCTTCAATCCTCAAGCTTCAGCACCATCATTCTTTCAGACGCGGAACTGTATGTTTCACAAAATTTGAAACCGATTTTTTTATAAAGCCGTGTGGCTCTGAAATTGAAGGAATCCACTGTCAGCCAGACGGTTTTGAGACCGAGTTCTCCGGCGCACCGAAGGATCCGCCGCGTCAGTTCCTTTCCCACGCCCGATCCCCGTGCGGCCAAACTCACAAAAATCAGATATTCTGCATTTTTCCGGTCAAAATCAGGAAAAATCGCAACATGCCCGATCACCTTGCCGCTACGCCATGCCAGAAAGTTTATTCCCTTTTTGAGCATGTCCTGTATCCATTTGTCGGAACTGTTTTTATCCCGGGGAGGCATCCCCTGAAATGCGCCCTTCGGAGTGAAATGATCATACATTTCAATCAGACAGACGGAATCCCCTGTTTCGCACTTTCTCACCTCAAACGGGCAGCCGTTTTTATCAAGCAGAGTCATGGCTTTTTCTCCCTTTGCCCTTCCTTGAGATTTGACAACTTTTGACTTCGGCTGCGCTCAGTCGGGCCGTCGGATGAAAAGCTGTCAAATCTTTCATCATCGGAAGGTCTCATTATGCCTGCGCTACTGCCCGGCTCGTTCTGTTATCAGGTTTTCAATAACCGCCGGCTCGATAATTGCGGAAGTGTCGCCGAGTTCATTTATCTTTCCTGCCGCAATTTTTTCCAAAATATGCCTGATGATTTTGCCGCTTCGGGTTTTCGGCAGCGCGTCTGCCCAATGAATGACATCTATGGTGACAATGGGTCCGATCTCGGTACGAACGGACTGAACCAATTCTTTTTTCAGTTCATCGGATTTTGCCGCGCCGGATATGAGTGTGACAAAGGCATAAATTCCCTGCCCTTTGATCGGATGCGGATAGCCCACTGCCGCGGCCTCGGCTACGGAATCATGCCGGGACAGTGCGGACTCAATCTCCGCGGTTCCGATACGGTGTCCTGAGACATTGATGACTTCATCTATCCTGCCGATGATGCGGTAGTATCCGTCTTCATCTTTTGCCGCGCCGTCTGAGCTGAAAAACATGCCGGGAATCTGGCTGAAGTAAGATTCTGCAAAGCGCTCGTGATCCCCGTAAATGGTCCGCGCCATGCCGGGCCAGGGCTTCCGAATGCAAAGCACGCCTTCCTGATTCGGATATTCCGCTGCTTCGCCGGTATCATCTAAAATCACAGCATCAATCCCGAAAAAGGGAAAAGAACAGGAGCCGGGACGGAAAGACTCAGCTCCCGGAAGGGGCGTGAGAACCGCTCCGCCGGTTTCTATCTGCAAGTAAGTGTCTATGACGGGACATCGGCTCATGCCGACGTGACGGTAAAACCATTGATATGCCGCAGGGTCCAGGGCATCGCCGGCCGCGCCCAGCAGTTTCAGACTGGAAATATCGTGTTTTCCGATGCGGGCTTCGCCGGCACGGGCAAGACTGCGGATCACAGCCGGCGAGGTATAAAGCTTGTCTATCCGGTATCGGGCGATGATTTCCCAGTATCGCCCCTCATCAGGATAAAAAGGAAAGCCTTCAAATAAAACGCCGGTCAGGCCGTTGAGCAGGGGGCCGTAAACGCCGTGTGTGTGTCCGGTGATCCAGCCGATGTCTGCCGTACACCAGAAAGTTTCCCCGGCTTTCAGATCAAATACCAGACGGGTCGTCATTGCCGCATACAGCAGATACCCTCCGTGGGTGTGGACAAGCCCTTTGGGACTGCCCGTGCTGTCGCCGGTATAAATGATAAACAGCGGGTCTTCGGCATCCATGGCTTCGGGCGGAACATAAGAAGGGAGATTCGGATCTGCGACAGCCTCCTGCCAGAGAATTTCTCCGGGATGCGCCGCATCGGATTTCATGCCTGTACGGTTCAGCACGATAAAATTTTTTACAGCCGGACAGCTTTTAAGCGCATCTGCCGCGTTCTGTTTCAGCGGAATGGTTCTGCCTGCCCGATAAGCGACATCTGCCGTAATCAGGGTTTTTGCACCGCAGTCCGAAATACGCTTTGCAAGGGTTTTTGCGGAAAATCCTGTGAAAACAGCGCTGTGGACAGCCCCGATTCTGGCGCAGGCAAGCATGGCAACCGGCAGTTCGGCAATCATGGGCAGATAGATAACCGCCCGGTCCCCTCTGCCTATACCTTTGGATTTCAGAAGCGCCGCAAATCTGTTGACCTGTTCATAAAGTTCGGTGTAAGTGACAGTTTTTCTTTCTGCGGGACTGTCTCCTTCCCAGTAATAGGCGATGCTGTTTCCGCGGGTTTCCAGATGCCGGTCAAGGCAGTTGTAAGCCGCGTTCAGGATTCCCCCGCCGAACCATTCGATTCGGGGTTCTTCAAAGTCATAACGAAGCACAAAATCCCATTTTTTATTCCATGTGAGATATTTTTCAGCCTGCGCCGCCCAGAAAATTTCCGGGTCTTCAAGAGACCGTCTGTAAAGCTGTTCATAAGCTTCCCGGCTTTTGATGCGGTCGAATTTCAGGCATTCTTCCGAATGAGAATTGCAGTCATTTTTTGTATCTGTCAATGAATCAGTCTCCTTTATAAATCGGCAGCGGGATTGCACTCCGCTGTGTGCGTGCAGCATCGGTAAAACGCCCAGGCTTAAAATAGACGCTTACCGCTTCCATCCGCCCATAAGATGCAGATGCAGATGGAAAACAACCTGTCCGCCCCCGCGTTCCACATTGAAAAGCAGTTTGTATCCGGATGCAGAGACAGATTCTTTTTTTGCTGTTTCTTTTGCAACGAAGATCATTTCGGATATGATCCTGCTGTCTGTTTCAGTCAGATCATTAATGCTTCGGATATGTTTTCTCGGCACAATCAGAATATGCACCGGCGTGTGGGGTCTGATGTCTCTGAACACAACAAGATTTTCATTTTGATACAGAAACTCCGTCGGCGTTTCACCTTTTACAATTTTACAGAAAATACAGTCTGCTGTCATAAGATGATTCCTCCTTTTTCGGAAACGGCAGGTGGTGAAGCGAGAAAAGTGAGAAAAGTCGCAGGGGCGCACGGAACACGTCAAAACAATCCATCTGAACATGTCCCGTTGCCCCTTTGCTCTGTTCAAGACTTGGGTAGCGGTGTAGAAGAGGTGATTGTTTTCTGTTAAGAGAATCATTTTTTGACCTATCCCGCTGCTCCCCTTCTGCGATGCCGCGCCTCAACTTCTGCTGAAAAATTCCTTTGCCATCAGCAGTCCCGCAATGGTCTTGCCGTCCTGAATTTCTCTTTTGCAAATCATTTCCACGGCATGGTCAAATTTAATTTTATGAACGTCAAGCACCTCATCTTTATCAAGATTCTGTTCGGCGGGTCTCAGTCCGGCTGCCAGAAAAATGTGAATCCGCTCATCCGAATATCCGGGAACAGGGATAATTTCCCCCAGCTTCTGCCATTCGCCGGCTGAAAATCCGGTTTCTTCAATTAATTCCCTTTTTGCACATGCCTCCGGGAGTTCTCCGGGAGTAAGCGTCCCTGCCGGAATTTCCCATATATATCCTCCCACAGCATGACGGTATTGCCGAATCAGGATCACTGTGTTTTTATCTGCCATCGGAATAATTGCCGAAGCGCCCGGGTGGCGCAAAATATCGGCGTCAACTGTTACGCCGTTGGCTAATGTAACGGTTTCCGTTACCAGTGTAAACACTCTTCCCTGATGCCGTGTGATTTGTTTGCTTACTTTTGCAGACATGCGCTTGCTCCTTATGAAAATAAGATTCTTCATTTCGCTCAGAATGACAATGATTTCGCTCAGGGTGACAAGAAACATAGTGTTGTCCCCAATGCCGTTCAGTTAAGAAACTCCCTCTCCCCTCCGGGGAGAGGGAATGAAATCCCCTACAAATCTTCAGTTGTCAGCGTCTTTTCCAGAATATTGCCGAGTTCGGCGATGCTGTAAGGTTTTTCCACAATCCCCCTGAAACCGTATTTTTCAAAATCCGTCATTTCCGGATCATTGGAATACCCGCTGGAAACAATGCCTTTGACTCCGGAATCAAGCGCAAGCAGCTTCTTCATCGCCTCCTTGCCCCCCATTCCGTTTTCCACATGCAGGTCCAGAATCACCGCATCAAACGGCTTTCCGCCTTTCAATGCCGTTTCGTAAACTTCAACCGCCTCTGCCCCGTTCCTCGCCCATGCTGTTTCATATCCGATGGTTTCCAGCATCTGACACGCCACATCAATGATAATGCTCTCATCATCCATCATCAGAATTTTCTTTTTGGGCGGCGCAGGGTTTTTCGTTGCTTTCCTGCTTTGCGGAACTTCTTTGCGGGAAGCCGGAAGGTAAATATAAAAAGTTGTTCTGGCGCCCGGTTTTGACTCTGCATAAATATATCCGTAATGTTTTCGGATCACGGAGTAAACAAAGGTCAGTCCGAGTCCACGTCCCACCTGTCTTCCTGTTTTCTTGGTTGTAAAATAGGGATCGAAGATGCGTCCGAGGTCTTCTTCCTGAATGCCTGTCCCCTGATCCTGAACAGAAATTTTGACATAATCCCCGTCTTTGATGGTCACGCCTTTGTCTTTCCGGTCCGGGGCAATACTGATATTTTCGGCATAAACATTGATCTGCCCCCCGGAAGCCATAGCTTCGCAGGCATTTGCAATCACGTTGGCAATGACCTGCTTCATCTGTTTTTCATCAAAAATCACAGGCCACAGGTCGCTGGCGATAAAAAAATCACATTTGATGTTGGGAAGCGAGACGGCGCTGATAACCGATTTTTTCAGAAAGTCGCTGATATAATTCAGTTCCCGATTCAGTTTTTCGCCTTTTGAAAAGACCAGAAACTGTCGGATCAGATGCTTGAACATTGTGCATCCTTCTTTTGCATAAGACAGTTTCTCATAAACTTTTCCTTCGGGTTCCGAATCTATCAGCGCAAGATCAATGTTGCCCATAATTGCCGTGAGACAATTGTTCAGATCATCGGCAAGTCCGCCCGCGAGCGTGGCAAGGGATTCAAATTTCTGAATGGTCAGCAGCTCTTTTTCCATTCGTTTCCGCCGGCTGAGATCACGGGCAAGCAGCACAATGTCCGAAGGTTTGTCATTTTTCACAATCAGAGAACAGGTAATTTCAAGGGGCACGGGTTTTCTGCTCCGGTTGAAGAAAACCGCCTCCGGCAGAACGATTTTTCTTTTGCCGCTCACAGGCGTTCTCAGAATGCCTTTTTTCAATATTTCAAACTGTTCTGAAGAAAGAATATCCGAGACCTTTGTGTCAAAGAGTTCGTGCTGAAGATAACCGAGAAGTTCCGCGCCTCTTTCATTGATATAGGTAATTTTTCCCTCTGTATCAAAGCTCAGAATCATCTCTTTTACAGCTTCGGCGATCAGCCGGTATTTTTCTTCTTCTGCCGGTTTCTGGGGTCTGTTCTCAGCCTGGGTCTCAGTTCGGGCAGGCGTCGGTATTTCTGTATCTTTCTCCGGGACGGTCTCACCCGCAGCAATGCGGATACTTGAGGGATCGCCGTTTTTCAGCGTCAGAGAAACCTTTACCTGCATGGGAAGCATGTTCATTCCCCGGTCAATGAAACTGATTTTATCCAGAAGGGCTTCTTTTTTTCCCGCGGTGAGCAGGGCTTCTTTCTTTATGTTTTCCAGTTGATCCGGCGACAGAATATCTGCAATGTTCATTTCCAGAAATTCGTCCTCGAAGTAACCCATGATCTCTACCGCGTCTTCATTCACATAAGTAATCCGTCCTGCTGTATCAAAAACCAGAATCATTTCTCTTCTAATCGGATCATTCATATTTTTCGAGTTCCTTTCAGACATGCAGGAGCGTGTCATCTTCATTCCGACCGTGCAGACAGTAGGGTGGGCATGAATGCCCGCCATTCATTCGGAAGGCTCGCCTCTGCATGTTAATGATGTCCTCCTGCTTTCTCAGGTTTTATAATTTTCTGCTCAAAATTCAGCGTGGCAAAATAATCGCTTACGGTCTCTTCCCGGCGAATCAGTTCCGCATTGCCGTCGCTGCGGAGCAGAAGTTCTTTGGGCCGAAGTCTGCCGTTGTAATTAAAGCCCATGGCATGTCCGTGCGCGCCGGTATCGTGAATCACCAGAATATCGCCGTCAGCAACGGGCGGCAGTTGACGCTGAACTGCAAACTTGTCGTTATTCTCGCAAAGCGAGCCGACCACATCGGCAATCACATCATTCTTACCCGATTCTTTTCCAAGCACGCTGATGTGATGATACGCGCCGTAGATTCCGGGACGCATCAGTGAAGACATGCAGGCATCCACGCCGATGTATTTCCGGTAGATGTTCTTCTGATTAATCGCTGTTGCGACCAGCACGCCGTGAGGACCTGTCATATATCTGCCGCTTTCCATGTAAAGACGGGGCATATAACCGTTTCGTTTTTCAAAGTCATTGAATCGCCCGGTGATTTCCGCTCCCATTTTTTCAAGATCAAGCGCCTTGTCTTCGGGCTTGTAGGGAATGCCGAGACCGCCCCCGATATTTACAAATTCAAAAACAATTCCAAGTTCTTTAAATACCCATTCTGCCAATTCCAGAAGCATTTCGGCAGTCTGAACCATGTATTCATAATTGAGTTCGTTTGAAGCCAGCATGGTATGAATGCCGAAACGCGCCGCGCCGAGACTGCGCGCCGCACGGTACGCCTCAATGACCTGTTCGTGGCTGATGCCGTATTTTGCCTCCGCGGGAGTTCCGATAATGAAATTTCCGCTGCGCCGGGGCCCCGGATTGTAACGGAAACATATCAGTTCCGGCATCTTGGGCACCTTGGGGATCAGCGTCACATCATCTAAATTCAATATGCAGCCCTCATCCGAACTTGCTTCAAACTCTGCCGCGCTCGTATTGTTGGAGGTAAACATTATATCTTCTCCCCGTGCGCCGATCCCGCGGCTGAGAAGCAGTTCCGGGACAGAACTGCAATCAAAACCGAATCCCATCAGTTTCATTATTTCAAGAATACGGGGATTCGGCAGGGCTTTGACCGCAAAATATTCGCGAAAACCCTCCAGTCCGGAAAATGCCTCGGTCAGTTTCCTGCCGGTTTCACGAAAGCCGGTTTCATCATAAATATGAAAAGGGGTTCCGAAAGATTCGGCAATATGTTTTAACACCGGAAAAAGCCGGTCTCTGAAAGCTTGAGACATGGGCATGATGAGCGTTCTCCTTTATTCCTAATACATTTTGAATCTATACCTTTTTTTAACAGGGATGTGCAGGATGAACAGGATATTATCCTGAATATCCTGTTCATCCCTGTTAATTTTCAAAGGCGATTCAGTATTATTCCGAATATATTTTGATAAAATTTCTGAGGTCCATGACAATCTCCGACGCGGGAAAGCCTTTTGCCTTTGCATTTTTTACCCATTCGCTGATTAAAGACGTACTCAGATATTCAAATTTTGCTTTCTGCGCTTCCGACAGTTCAATAATTTCAGTCTGATAGGTCTTTTTTGACCAGTTCAGCGATTCTTTCACATGATTTTCAACATAATTTCCGGTCCATTCCGCGTGATCCGTGCTGATCTCATCTATCATTTTCTGAATTTCCGGCGGAAGGGAGTTCCAGCGGTTCAGGTTCATCACCACGGCGCAGGGAAAAATAACGCTGTCCGTCATGGTCACATACCGGCAGTATTTGGCAAGATTCATGTCTTTCATATAGTCGAGGGAAGTGAATACCCCCTGCACTTTTCCTTTTTCCAAAGCTTCAATGGCTTCAGACAGCGGCATTTCCGCCACATCCGCGCCCCATGCTTTGAGAATCTGTGCGGGCCCGCCCGCAGACCTCAGCGCCAGTCCCTCAATGTCGTGGATGGTTCTTACCGGCTTTGCGGACATGATATTGACCGTCGGCGTCGTAAACATTCCCAGCACTTTCACCTTTGCAAAAGTCTGAGGTTTGTATTTTTTATAAAAATCCCACAGCACCAGACTTCCCACCCGTGCATTCGGAATTTTAAGGGGCAGACTGGCAGCGTTTGTGATGACAAAACGATCCGGCATATAAGAAGGCGTAAAACATCCGATGTCTATTTTTCCTTCCGACACCTGATCAAAAACATTCATCGTGTCAACGCCGGGTGCCGCGCCCAAAGGAAATGTCTCAACGGCAAGTTTTCCGCCGCTGCGCTGTTCCACGGTCTCTTTCCATTTTTCCATCTGAACGCAGGGCGCGGTGCCTGCGGGCAGAAAATTTGCATATTTCAGTCTGATCGGCTCTGCCGACGGTATTCCGGCAGAAACACCGGTAAAAATGAATATGAAAAAAATTCCGAACAAAAACCTGTCTGATTTTCTTCTCATTATGACCCTCCTGTGAAAGTTTAACAATATGATCTTATAGTGAATCCCTTTTGACTTTATATGATATTCTGTTAAGCATTTTTTTTCCCACAGAGGACACGGAGAAGAAAAAAACCACAGAGCGCACAGAGGGTTTAAAACAATTCTCTGCGGTCTCTGTGGGCTTTTGTTCTCTGTGATCTCTGTGGGAAAAAATCCCCGCAGAGGACACAGCGTTTTTTCTGCGGTCTGTGAGAGAATATTTTCAACAGAGATTTAGTATTAAATACCTTAATATGCGTCTTTTTGTCAAGAATCTATTTCTGTTCAGAGTTCGGCAGGGCTGCCGCATAAAAAAATATTCAGAAGCGGTATCAGAAAAAGATTGTATTGCGAATACCTTATGATAAAATTAAAAAAACAGATTGACGGCGGGGACCTAATACCAAATCGCTGTCAAAAATTAACAGGGATAAACGGTCCCGCCCTGCCGATTATGTTTTTTTTGACAGCGATTCGGTATAAGCTCGCAGAGAGCGCAAAGGATTTTTTGGGTAAATAGGAGACGTAGAGACGCAAAATCTTGCGTCTCTACACGGCGTGTCAATGCCATTAAGTTAAGGTGTGATCCGGAGTGCTGAAATTTCGCTGCGCTCCCCGGCTGAGAACAGACAGCACTCCGGAGGGCTTAACTTAACGCCATTGACGCGGCGCGTGGGAACGAGAAACCCATTTTACGGAACAGAAGATCATACGGTGAAAATTTATATGAAAAATAATTCCTTAATTATCCGATACAGGCAAAACCGCCTGTCCCGCCGGGTGCTGCTTTATGTTGTTTTATGCAGCACATTTTTCACCATGCTCACAACAGGCTTTCAGCTTTATATGGAATATACCCGTTATCGCTCGGAAGTATATGAAAGCATCCGATTTATCAAAGAAAGTTATCTGAAGCCCCTTGCCGACAACGCGTTTAAATTAAACAGGGAACAGGCATCAAATCTTTTGGGGGGCATCCTGAAACTTCACGGAATCGTTTATACGGAGATCATCGAAGTGGAGAAAGACGGCAAAAAACTTATCTGGCTTTCCCAAGGCGATATGAATGCCGAAGCAGATATGGCGGAACAATTTCCGCTGATATATCAGCAAAACGGTTATAAGCTTACAGATTTCTCCGCTCTTCTGAAGGTATTCGCGACCATGGAAAGCGCATATCGGCGTCTTCAGGAACAGGCTCTGATCATTCTGATTTCAAATGCGGTAAAAACATTTGTCGCATCTTTATGTATTCTGTTCATTATTCAGTTCACGGTGACACGCCATCTCATTTCCATCGCGGATTATACGAAAAAATTAGACCTGAACCGGACAGACCAGACAGTACTCAGGCTTGACAAAGCAAAATTTTCAAAAACAGATGAGCTGGACAGCGTTGTTGCCGCCATCAATGAGATGCGGTTCAGAATAAACACCCACACGGCTGAACAGAAATGGGCGCAGGAAAAACTGAGAGAAAGCGAGGAAAATCTCCGCAAAGCCAATGACGGCTTAGAAGCGGAAGTCAGAAGACGGACCGCGGAACTGCTCGCGGTCAATGAACAGTTGAAACATGAAATCGAACAGCGCAGGCGTACCGAGGAGGCATTGAAAAAAAGCGAAGTCCGGCTCAGTGAAGCCCAGCATATCGCGCTGATGGGAAGTTATGAGAGAAATATGCTGACAGATGAAGCCTTCTGGTCAGATGAATATTACCGGATTTTCGGCTATGAGCCGGGAGAAGTTTCCTGCTCCCAGTCCTTTTTTTACGGGCATCTACATCCGGAAGACCGGGAAGCGGTGAGGGATAAAATTCAGACAATTCTTGAAAACAATGCCCCGTCCTATGAATTTCAGTTCCGTTTTGTCCGAAAAGACGGGGAAATCCGATTCGGACACACCATCGGAAAAGTCAAAGCGGACAAAGCGGGACATCCTGTCATCCTCAGCGGCACATTGCAGGACATTACGGCGCGGGTGAAAATGGAGGCAATGTTGCAGGAAAAGCAGGCGCAGATTGCCCATGCGGGCCGTTTGGCTTCTCTGGGAGAAATGGCAAGCGGCGTCGCGCACGAACTGAACCAGCCGCTTTCCATTATCCGCCTGAATGCCGAAGGACTGAAACTCTCTTTAAAAAGAAACGGCAGCCTGCTGCCCCAGTATGAAAAAGACCTGAAAGCGGTTATGACGGGCGTTGACCGGGCTGCAGATATTATCGAACACATGCGGGGCTATGCGAGAACCGGCGGCAGCGATGATGAATACTTATGTCTTTCCGCGCCTGTTGATACGGCGCTGATGTTTTTCAAGGAACAGTTCCGAAACCACGAAATAGCGCTTGAAACGTATTATGAAGACAGCCTGCCGAAAGTATTTGTCAGTTTTCAGCGATTCGAGCAGATAGCGGTCAATCTTCTTTCCAATGCGCGCTATGCTGTTGACAAACGGAAAAAAAAATCGCCTGAAACTTATCAGAAAAAGATTGCCCTGCGCGTATTTTATGACCGGGACCGAAAAGCAGTTGTTTTTGAGGTGAAGGATAACGGCATCGGCATGAATCCGGAAGAACAGAAGCGGTGTTTAGAACCCTTTTTCACCACAAAAGAAGTGGGAGAAGGTACGGGGCTGGGGCTTTCCATTGTCCACGGAATTGTCAAAGAATTTAAAGGCGGTCTGGAGATCGAAAGTGAAAAAGGTCTCGGAACGACCGTGCGGATTGTTATGGGGGGTTCGGGGTGAGGGGTTTGAGGTTCGGGGCAGAGACGCAACATCCTGCGTCTCTGCAACCTCTCACCCCGCCCCGCGTTCCCCCCGCTGTATTTTTTTTTACGGCAACCCATCCGGTACCTCAGCATGAATATCAGCTTTAACCTATTTATATACCGACATAACTTTATTGAAATACCTGTCAGGACGAAATTTTTAAAATGAAAATGAATCAGTGATTGTATCAGATTCATTTATTATGCTTGACACAGTACCTGATTTTTTAATATGGTATAGGGAAATTGATTCCGATTTTTTTTATTTGTCAAATTCAATCTTAAATCAATCTTAAAAAGGAGAGCAGAGCATGGCGAATGCGTATGATATTGCTTTTAAGCAATCATTGGAAGATCCGAACGGATTCTGGGGAAAGGCTGCGGAAGACTGCCACTGGTACA
>DZCT01000100.1 GCA_022736535.1 Desulfatirhabdium butyrativorans
GTGCCGCGCCTGTGTGGACGCGTGTCCGGTTTCATATAATGCTGTATCGCCTTAGCATTGTTTCCGGAGTGCTGAAATGAGCGCAGCGAAATTTTAGCACAAATGCAAATGCTGAAATTTCATTTCAGCACTCCGGAGAACTCAGGAAAGATAAAACCCATGTTTACAGTGACTGAAACTGCCCGAAAATCGCTTGCGGATTTTTTTAAAGGAAAAGAACAGAAGCAGATTCGCATTGCCTTGACGCACAGTTGCGGCGGAATGCAGATTGCCATGCGTATTGACGAGCAGAAAGACAACGATATTGTCTATTAATTTGAAGGTATTACATACATGATTGATAAAAATTTTCTCGAAAGAGTCAAACCCCTGAAGATAGACTGTCACGAGACCGGATTTAAAATCACTTCCGCGCTTCAGCCCGGCGGCTGCGGCGATTCCTAATAATTGAGAAGTGAGAAGTGAGAAATCGTTTCTTTTTTGAAGAAAGAGTAACTTATAATGAAATTTAAGATAATTATCTCTGTTTTGGCAGTATTTTTTTGGACGGTTTCGGCTCTCGGAGCAGAACAGGCGGCGGATACCGCGCAAAGCAATCCGGGCGCGGCTGCAGCTTATGTTGCAGAACCTGATTTTGACTTTCAGACTGCTGTGGAAGGAACTGAAGTTCTTCATGATTTTATTGTGGAAAATACCGGCGGCGCGACATTGCTGATTGAAAAAGTCACCACAAGCTGCGGATGCACAACGGCTTCTTATACAAAAGAAATTCCGCCGGGGAGCAAAGGCAAGATCAGTATTAAGGCAAATACCGAAGGATATGCGGGCAGCCGATTTTTCAAAAATATAACGGTTTACTGCAATGATCCCGGACAGAAAGAAATTCGTTTCCGCATATCGGGACAGGTTGAGAAATTTGTCAGCATTGAGCCGAGAAACATAAGCCTGAACGGTGTCGCGGGGCAGAAAATTCAGGCGGTTACGACCATCAGATTTGAGAGAAAATATCCCTTCAATATCGTGGAAAGCCATGCACAAAAGGGAGAAAACATCCGTTTCAATCTGGAACGAAAACCGGATAGTTGTGTACTGACTGTGGAAAATATGCTCGCGGGCAAAGGCAGCTATGTGGACAGAATTATTCTGAAAACGGATCATCCTGCAAAACCTGAAATTACGGTGCCGGTCTATGGCAACATCCGAGACGAGAAGTAGATTTATGGTAGTGCGGGATTAAACCCCCGCCATCTGCTTTCTGTCATTTCGAGCGAAGCGAGAAATCTTAACGTCCGGCACAAAGATTTCTCCCTTCGGTCGAAATGACAAGATACGGGTCAATCGAAAACACCCTGATTTTTTTAATAGTTTTAACTTCCAACTTTTAAATTAACTCTCATTCAAAAGGAGACAGTATGGGCGAAGCAGCAATAAAGATTGAAAATGACAGGAAAAGTATTTTTTTTGATAAGGTAAAAGAATTATTGCCCAAGGCAAATCTGAGTCTGTGCCTGACCTGCGGGGCATGTGCTTCCGGCTGTCCGGCAACCGGGCTTGAAAACATGGATCCGAGAAAATTCCTCCGCATGGCTGTGCTGGGGTTGGACGACGAGATAACAGAACATCCCTGGGTGTGGATGTGCAGCATGTGTTTTCGATGCACTTACGCGTGTCCTATGGAAATCAATATTGCGGGTCTGATTTATGAAGCCCGGAAACTCTGGCCTCGTGAGAAACGCCCCAAAGGTATTCTCGGTTCCTGCGATATGGCATTGAAAAACATGAGTTGCAGCGCGATGGGAACGCCGGAAGAAGATTTTCGCTTCGTGGTTCAGGACGTGCTGGCAGAAGTGCGGGAAAATCAGCCCGGATGGGAAAACCTTGAAGCGCCCATTGACAAAAAAGGCGCGCATTTTTTCCTCAGCCAGAACTCCCGCGAGCCTGTCACCGAACCTGAAGAAATGGTGCCGCTCTGGAAGATTCTGCATCTGGTAGGCGCAGATTGGACATACAGTTGTACCGGATGGGGCGGCGAAAACTACTGTATGTTTCTTGCAGATGATGAGGACTGGAAAAGAATTACCGAAATGAGCATCAAATCGGCTATGAATTTGGACTGCAAAGTCTATCTGAATACCGAATGCGGTCATTCGACTTATTCGGTCTGGATGGGACAGCAGCGTCATAAAATCGAAACCGAGATAGAAATCGCGCCGATGGTGAAATACTACGCCAAGTGGATTCGGGAAGGAAAACTGAAAGTCAGTTCTGACTGGAACAAAGACCTGAAAGTCAAATTCACGGTTCAGGATCCCTGCAATCAGATACGCAAAAGCTTCGGAGACGCGTTGGCAGATGACTTGCGTTTTATCACAACTGCCTGCGTGGGCGAGGAGAATTTCACTGACACCTATCCGAACAAGTCGAACAACTACTGTTGCGGCGGCGGTGGCGGCTATCTTCAGTCAGGTTACAAAGATGCCCGTCTGCAATACGGTTTGCTGAAACACAATCAGATTATGGCAACCGACGCGAGCTATGTCATCACGCCCTGCCACAACTGTCACGCGCAGATTGAGGAGTTGGGACAGCATCATGGCAAGGGAAAATATCGTGCGGTTCACCTGTGGACGATTATCGCGCTTTCGCTCGGCATTCTTGCTGAAAACGAACGGGCATACCTCGGTCCCGACCTGATAGATGTGAATCTTCCGAAAACCGAATAAGTCTGAAACCGAACACAAGTCAAAAAGCGGGTAGTGATGCAGAAGCAGTGATTCAGAAACTGAGTTTTTTGAAAAAACTTAGTTTCATAAGACTGAATTTACTATATTTGCATCATTAGCAAAAAGCGTTCTTAAATAAGGAGAAAGCCCAAATGTCAAAAGATGTGATCGGCTCAGTCATGGTTGTCGGCGGCGGCATTGCCGGGATACAGTCCGCGCTGGACTTGGCAAACGCCGGTTTCCTCGTGTATATGGTGGAGAAATCCCCGGCTATCGGCGGCGTGATGAGCGCGTTGGACAAAACTTTTCCGACGAATGACTGCTCCATGTGTATCCTCTCCCCCAAACTCGTCGAAGTGGGCAGACATAAGAATATCAAACTGCTCACTCTTTCGGAAATCGAATCTGTAGCAGGAGAAGCCGGACATTTTACGGTTACGGTGCGGGAGCAGCCCCGTTACATAGATATGGAGAAATGTATCGCGTGCGGCAAGTGCGCGGAAAAATGTCCCCGAAAAGTGGAAAACAGCTACAATCAGGGACTGAACAAGCGCAAAGCCGCTTATGTGCTTTATCCGCAGGCGGTGCCGCTCAAATATGCGATAGACAAAGACAACTGCATCTACTTTGAAAAAGACGGCAAATGCCGGGCATGTGAGAAATTCTGTCCTGCGGACGCCGTTGATTTTAAGCAGCAAGAAAAGATTCATACGCTCGAAGTCGGTTCCATTATTATGTCTCCCGGGTTCAAATGCTTTGATCCGGGCATTTATGAAAGATACGGCTACGGTATCCTTCCGAATGTCATTACCAGCATGGAATTTGAACGGGTGCTGAGTGCCTCGGGTCCCTACGAAGGGCATTTGGTGAGACCTTCGGACAAGAAAGAGCCGAAAAAAATTGCATGGCTGCAATGTGTGGGATCACGAGACATTCGTGAAGACGCGCACGGCTACTGTTCCGGTGTCTGCTGCATGTATGCCATCAAGGAAGCCATTATCGCCAAAGAACACGCCGCGCAAGACTTGGACACTGCCATTTTCTTCATGGACATGCGGACGCACGGCAAGGGCTTTGAGCAGACTTACAACCGCGCCAAAAAGGAATCCGGTGTGCGTTTTGTCCGTGCAAGGGTTCACACTGTTGAGGCTGTTCATGGCTCAGATGATTTGAAAGTCATGTATTCTACGGAAGCGGGCGAACTTCTCACAGAAATATTTGATATAGTCGTACTTTCCGTAGGGCTTGAAATATCCGATGAAGTGAAATCGCTCGCGGGCAAATTGGGCGTGGCAGTGGATGCGGACGGATTCGCGGCTGCGGGCAGTTTTGCGCCGGTTGTGACTTCACGCCCCGGTGTTTTTGTCTGCGGCGCGTTTGCCGGACCCAAAGATATTCCTCAGTCGGTTATGGAGGCATCGGCAGCATCTTCAGCGTCCGCGGCATTGCTGGCTTCATCCCGAAATACACTGACCCGGGAGAAATCCTATCCCTCCGAACTGCCTGTGGGCGGAGAAGAACCGAGAGTCGGCGTGTTTGTGTGCCATTGCGGCACCAACATCGGCGGCATTGTGGACGTTCCCTCAGTCAAAACTTACGCCGAAAGCTTGCCGAACGTGGTTTTTGCTGCCGACAACCTGTTTACATGCAGTCAGGACACGCAGGAAAACATTCGGAAAGCAATCCAAGAAAATCGTCTGAACAGAGTAGTAGTTGCCGCGTGTACGCCGAGAACCCACGAGCCGCTGTTTCAGGAGACCATTCGGGAAGCCGGACTGAATCCTTATCTCTTCGAGTTTGCCAATATCCGGGATCAGAATTCATGGGTTCATCAGCACAATCCCGAAGCCGCAACCCGCAAGGCAAAAGACCTGATTCGCATGGCGGTTGCAAAAGCATCGCTGCTTGAGCCGATTGACTCATTGCAAATTGAAGTCAATTCTAATGCGCTGGTCATCGGCGGCGGTCTTGCCGGAATGAGCGCGGCGTTGAATCTGGCGGATCAGGGATTCAAAACCTATTTGGTGGAACGTGAAGGCAGGCTGGGCGGTCATGCGCTGCATCTTGGGAAAACATGGAAAGGCGAAGATGTGGGCGCGTTTCTCTCTGATTTCAGCAAACGGGTGGAAAGTCATCAGAACATCGAAGTGCTACGGGGCGCGGAGGTTTCCAACATTGACGGATTTGTGGGGAATTTTACGACAACCGTGCAAGCCGGAAGTGAAACGCGGGAGATTCAGCACGGCGCGGTGATTCTTGCCACCGGAGGTCGTCCGCTTGAGACAAACGAATACCTCTGCGGGCAGAGCGAGCGGGTCACGAAATGGCATGAGTTGGAATATCTCATTGAAAACGAGCCGGAGAAAATCGCAAAGGCAAAAAGCATTGTTTTTATTCAGTGCGTCGGCTCCCGTGAGCCGGAGCGTCCTTATTGCTCGAAAATCTGCTGTACGGCTTCAATTATGACTGCCATTCGTCTCAAAGAGAAAAAGCCGGATATGCGGGTTTATATTCTCTACCGAGACATTCGCACCTTCGGGCAGCGGGAAGAACTCTATCGCAAGGCAAGAGAAATGGGCGTGATTTTCATTCGCTACACCCTTGAGGAAAAGCCGAAGGTAGAAAAACACGGAGACGGATTGCTCATCACGGTGAAAGACCATGTGCTGGGGCGTCCTTTGCAGATTCCGGCGGATTATCTCAATCTCGCGACCGCTATTCTGCCGACAGAGGGACAGAAGCAGATTGCTCAGATGCTGAAAGTGCCGCTCAATGATGAGGGATTCTATCTCGAAGCCCATATCAAGCTGAGACCTGTGGATTTCTCAACTGACGGCGTGTTTGTCTGCGGTCTTGCCCATTATCCCAAACCTGTGGAAGAGTCTATTGCTCAGGCGCAGGCTGCGGCAACCCGCGCCGCGGGGCTTCTGGGACGTAAGACCATAGATATTGAGCCGATTGTCTCGGTAGTCAATGAGGAAAAGTGTATCGGCTGCGGTCTGTGCGAAATGTCCTGTGCTTTCGGAGCGATACGCCTGAAAAAAATCATCGGCAAAGGCTTCCGGGCAGAGAATTATTCTGCTTTGTGCAAAGGATGCGGCGTATGTGCGGCAGGATGTCCTCAGCGAGCCATTGATATGAAGCATTTCCGCGAAGAACAGATTCTGGCGGCAATACAGGCAGGCGGCGCGGCAGCGTGACAGCTCTGTTTATCAGTAGGGGCGCGCCGGCGGCGTACCCCTACTATTAGCTTCTCGTTCCCACGCTCTGCGTGGGAACGCCCTCGGTATACCCTGGTGAAATATTTCGCCTACAGGACGGACGCGGAGCGTCCAGGCTGCATTCCCACGCAGAGCGTGGGAACGAGATAGGGTCACGCCGGCGGCGTTGCCCCTACTATCAGAATTAATTGGGTTAGGTAATAGGAGTTATAAGTTAATGAGTGAATTTGAACCGAAGATTTTGGCATTTCTATGCAACTGGTGTTCTTACGCGGGCGCCGACTTGGCAGGCGTGTCGCGAATCCAATATCCGCCGAACATCCGCGTGGTGCGAACCATGTGTTCCGGGCGTGTGGATCCGCTCTTTATCATTCAGGCGATGCAGGACGGCTTTGACGGCGTGTTTGTGGGCGGCTGTCATCTCGGCGACTGCCACTATCAGGAAGGCAACTATCACACCCTGAAACGTATGGACATGCTGGCGCAACTCCTTGATGAATCCGGCATCGGACGTGACCGTGTGCATCTGCGCTGGGCAAGCGCGGCAGAAGCCCATCCTTTTGCGGATTACGTCACCGAAGTCACCGAAACCATCCGCAAACTCGGTCCCTTTGACAAAGAAAAACAGCGGCTGGCATTGGCATCGCTTGCCCGCTCACTGAGCGGGTCCCGGCTGCGCTGGTTAGTAGGCATTGACCGGCAAGTCACTGAAAAGCTGAATGTCTATCAGGAAAAAACAGACCCCGAATACTTCAAAAAAATCCTGCAAGAAGCTGTTCAGGCAGAGTATCAGAAAGCCATGATTCAGGAATTGCTCGCGGGGGGACCGATCACGGTAAAGGAAATGTCTGAAAAGACTGCCCTGCCGGT
This sequence comes from Desulfatirhabdium butyrativorans, assembly GCA_022736535.1. GTDB lineage: Bacteria > Desulfobacterota > Desulfobacteria > Desulfobacterales > JAIFKL01 > JAIFKL01. Next base: position 6,815 of record DZCT01000100.1, read on the forward strand.
TTACACCGTGTCTGTCAGACTCAACGAACTGGAACGCGTCGGCATGGCAGATATCGCGGGTTATGACGGCAGAACGCCCAAATTTGTCAGCCCGGCGATGTAGTCGGGATTGAAGATTTTGATTGTTGAAAATAAAAGGTCCTCGCAAAGAACGCAAAGTTACAAAGTAGTTTTGCTTTGCGGTCTCTGCGTCCTTTGCGAGAAATAAAAGAATATCTACCTGATCTGCACTCGAATATCTTCAATCAGGAGGAAAAAAATTTATGGCAAACGCAAGTGAGAATAAGACAATCGGCAGCGTCATGGTGGTCGGCGCCGGTGTTGCCGGTATTCAGGCTTCTTTGGATATGGCAAATGCGGGATACTATGTCCATTTAGTTGACAATTCGCCGAGCATCGGCGGACTCATGGCGCAGTTGGATAAGACATTTCCGACCAATGACTGCGCGATGTGCGTCATATCTCCCTTTCTGGTGGAAGTGGGGCGTCATCTCAATATCAACATCATTTCCAACAGCGAATTGGAAACGCTTGAAGGCGAAGCCGGCGCGTTCCGCGCCACGCTGCGGAACAATCCCCGGTACATAGATGCGGAGAAATGCACAGCCTGCGGTCAGTGCCGGGATGTCTGTCCAGTAACGGCTGTCAATGAATTTGACTGCAATTTAGACCTGCGAAAAGCCACTTATATCAAGTATCCGCAGGCAGTGCCGCTGGCTTATAAAATTGACCGGAATACCTGCATCGGCTGCGGTATGTGCGAAAAAGTCTGTCTCGCGCAGGCGATTTTTTACGACGACAAAGTCCGTCAGACGACGATAGAAGTCGGCGCGGTTGTGCTGGCGATGGGAAATGACGTTTTCAATCCCTCAGCTTTCGATACCTACAACTACGCCAATCATCCCAATGTCGTAACCAGTCTGGAGTTTGAGCGGATTCTCAGCGCCTCGGGTCCCTACAAAGGACATCTCATGCGGCCTTATGACCGGCAAATTCCTGAAAAAATTGCATGGATGCAGTGCGTGGGATCAAGAGACATTAACAGAGCGGACAACAGCTATTGCTCATCCGTCTGCTACATGTATTCCATCAAGCAGACGCTGATTGCCAAAGAACACGCGGAAATGCCCTTAGATACAGCAGTATTCTACATGGATATGCGGACTTACGGCAAGGAGTTCGACAAATACTACATGCGGGCGCAAGACGGCGGTGTCCGCTTTATCCGCTCAAGGGTTCACACCATAGAGCCGGCCGGGGACGGCGATCTCAAAATCCGCTATGTCAGAGAGTCCGGCGAACTCGAAGAAGAGACATTCAACATGGTCGTGCTGGCAGTCGGTCTTACGCCTTCCAAAGATGCGGAAGCCCTTGCAAAGCGGATCGGCATTGATTTGAATGCTCATCGCTATGCAAAAACAAATGACCTCTCGCCGGTCAGCACGAGTCGGAAAGGCGTGTATGTCTGCGGCACATTTCAGGGGCCCAAAGACATTCCGCAGTCCGTCATGGAGGCATCCGCCGCTGCCGCACAGGCAACTCAGAATCTTTCCGAAGCAAGATGGACTTTGACTCGCACCAAAGAACTGCCTCCTGAGAAAGATTTCTCAGGGCAGGAACCGCGTATCGGCGTGTTTGTCTGCAACTGCGGCATCAATATCGGCGGCGTTGCGGATGTGCCGGCGGTTCGGGAATACGCCAGAACTTTGCCGAATGTCATTCATGTGGAAGACAATCTCTTTACCTGTTCTCAGGATACGCAGGAGAATATCAAGAAAGTCATTGTCGAGAAAGGCATTAACCGGGTTGTAGTTGCATCCTGTTCGCCCCGCACCCACGAGCCACTTTTTCAGGAGACAATCCGTGAGACAGGTCTGAACAGATATCTCTTTGAAATGGCGAACATCCGGGATCAGAATACATGGGTTCACATGCACAACCCGGAAAGAGCCACCGCGAAAGCCAAAGACCTTGTACGCATGGCAGTTGCCAAAGCCGCGTATGTAGAGCCTTTGCAGCAAGTCATTCTGGAAGTGAAACCCGCTGTTCTGGTAGTTGGCGGGGGCGTGGCAGGCATGGAAGCCGCGCTGGGTGTTGCGCGTCAGGGCTATCAGGCATATCTTGTGGAAAGAAGCAATCTGCTGGGCGGCGTTGCCCATCAACTGCGCCTGACATGGCAGGGCGAAGCGGTTGCGCCCTATCTGAAAGAACTCATTGAAAATGTTCAGAACCATGAACGCATTCAGGTCTTTCTGGAAACCGAAGTTACTCATACTACCGGCACTATCGGCAATTTCATCACTACGATTGTCTCTAAAAACGGGAGTCAGAAAACCGCTGTTTTGGAGCATGGCGCCGCAATTCTCGCCACTGGCGGAAAAGAATACAAGCCGACTGAATATCTCTACGGCAAACATCCGAATGTGCTGACACATTTTGACTTGGATCAGGCAATCACTGAGGAAAGCGGCACGCTGAAAAACGCAAAGATGGCGGTGTTTATTCAGTGCGTCGGCTCCAGAACGGCGGAGCGCCCTTATTGCAGCCGTGTCTGCTGTACGCACAGCCTCAAAAGCGCGCTGACGCTGAAGAAGATGAACCCGGAGATGAAAATTTTTATTGTCTATCGAGATATACGCTCCTACGGTTTCCGTGAAGACCTCTACAAAGAAGCCCGTGAAAAAGGCGTGCAGTTTGTCCGCTATGATCCTGAAAATCCGCCGAATCTCACCTCTGATGAACAGAACAATCTTTCGCTCACGGTGAAAGATCATATTCTGCAAAGACCCTTGGAGATAAAACCGGATATAGTCATACTTGCCGCTGCCATTCTTGCCAATGAGAATAAGAAATTCTTTGAGATATTCAAGGTTCCGACCAACAGCGACGGCTTTCTCGTGGAGGCTCACGCGAAACTGCGTCCGGTGGATTTCGGCTCTGAAGGCTTGTTCCTTGCGGGTCTGGCGCATTATCCCAAGTCATTGGACGAGAGTATTGCTCAGGCGCGGGCGGCGGTATCCAGAACCATGAATATCGTGTCCAAGAAAGGGATTCTTGTCGGCGGCGTGGTCGCGGCGGTTAATTCGGATCGCTGCGCGGCATGTCTCACCTGTGTGCGAACCTGTCCCTACCATATCCCGCGCATCGGAGAAGAAGGATACGCGATTATCGAGCCTGCCGAGTGCCACGGCTGCGGCATCTGCGTCTCGGAATGCCCCGGCAAGGCAATCTCCTTGCAGCATTTCACGGACGAGCAGATCAACGCAAAGACCGATGCGCTGTTTTCGGCAGCCTGATGAAAAATTGTAGAACGGGTTTGAAACCCGTTTTACAGGGAATGGCAATTGTAGAACTGGTTTGAAACCCGTTTTACAGGGAATTGAAAGGAGAAGATCATGTCAGACAGTTTTGAACCGCAGATTATTGCATTCTGCTGTAAATATTGCGCTTATGCCGCAGCGGACCTCGCGGGTTCGATGCGCCTGTCATATCCCAGCAATGTGAAAATCACTCAGGTGCCGTGTACGGGGCGGGTGGATATTGTTCACCTGCTCAGAGCCTTCGAGAACGGCGCGGACGGCGTATATGTGGCAGGATGTATGGAAGGCGACTGCCATTTTGTTTCCGGGAATTTGAAAGCGCGGAAGCGGGTGGAATATGTCAAAAAGACATTGGCGGAACTGGGAATTGAGCCGGAGCGGGTGGAGATGTATAATCTCTCGTCGGCGATGGGACCGAGGTTTGCGGAAATTGCGAATGAGATGACGGCAAGAATCAAAAAACTGGGACCCAGCCCGCTGAATAATAAAAAAGCGGCGTAAATGAAATGACTGAAGATTGCGGTGAGTTATTTTGCCACGAATGGACACGAATTTTTCACGAATGAGGCACGAATTTTTTTGAATAAAATGAACACAAATTAAGAACAGAATACACACGAATGTCTTATCGAATTCGTGATAATTTCTTTTAATTTCCTCTATTATTTTAAAATAAATTCGTGTTTTTCTATTCGTGAAAAATTCGTGTCCATTCGTGGCTGAAAACAAAGCGCAATCTTCAATCCCAAAGAGGTGAAGCATGATAGTTGCGGATCGAAAATCTCTCAATGAGATATTAGATATGGTTAAGAACTATAATAAGATATTAGTCGTCGGATGCAAGGGCTGTGTGACGGTCTGCAATGTCGGCGGATTGAAAGAAGTCCAAGTTTTGGCGGCTTCCTTGAAAATCGGGCGGAAAAAAGAAGAACGCCCCCTTGAAGTGGATGAAAAAATCCTTGAAAGGCAGTGCGATCCCGAATATATCGAACAACTGAAAGATGTTGTTGACAATTATGATGCCGTAGTTTCCATGGCATGCGGCGTGGGACCTCAGTTTCTGTCTGAGGCATATCCGAATCAGAAATTTTTTCCGGCAGTGAATACGACTTTTTACGGCGGCGCCGTGTCTCACGGAATATGGGAAGAACGCTGCGCGGGCTGCGGGAGCTGCATCATCCATTATTTTGACGGATTATGTCCCATTGCCCGATGCTCCAAAAGTCTGCTGAACGGTACCTGCGGCGGCTCAGACAGAGGCAAATGTGAAATTTCCAAAGATGTTGACTGCATCTGGGATAAGATTGTCAAGAAAAAGATTGCACAGGGAAGACTTGACGATCTGCTGCCTATCACGCCGGCAAAAGACTGGCGAACAGCACGGGACGGCGGTCCCCGAAAAGCCAGAAGGGAGGAATTGATACAAAATGGATGATCTGAAATCAGGAAGCAATCTTGAAAAAGTGTTGAAAGCAGGTCATTTCGCTTTTACCGGAGAATGCGGTCCTCCGAGAGGTGCAAATGTCGAACATCTGAAGGAGAAATTTGCTCATCTCAAGGGAAAAGTAGATGCAGTCAATATCACCGACAATCAGACCGCTGTAGTGAGAATGTCAAGCTGGGCGGCTTCTGCGATCATGGTTCAGGAAGGCATGGAACCCAATTTTCAGATGGTGTGCCGTGACAGAAACCGTCTCGCCATGCAGTCGGATATTCTGGGCGTTTACTCAATGGGCATACGCAACATGCTCTGTCTCTCCGGAGATCATCAGAAATTCGGCAACCATCCTCAAGCAAAAAATGTTTACGACATTGACTCCATGCAGCTTATTTCGCTCGTCAAAAAAATGCGGGATGAGAAAAAATTCATGAACGATGAAGAGATTGACATTCCGCCCAAACTCTTTATCGGCGCGGCATCGAATCCTTTTGCAGAGCCGTTTGAATTTCGTGTGCATCGTTTGGCAAAGAAAATCGAAGCCGGCGCGGATTTCATTCAGACCCAGTGCATCTACAACATGGAGAAATTCCGGGAGTTCATGAAACAGGCGGTGGATATGGGGCTGACCGAAAAATGCTACATTCTCGCGGGTGTGACGCCCATGAAAAGCGTGGGTATGGCAAACTATATGGCAAAGTCGGTGCCGGGCATGGATGTTCCTGATGCGCTCATCAAGCGGCTGAAGGGCGTGGAAAAAGGAAAGGTCGCGGAAGAAGGCATCAAATTTGCGCTGGAGCAGATTGCAGAATTTAAGGAAATGAAAGGCGTTGCAGGCGTTCATCTGATGGCTATCGAATGGGAGCATAAAGTCCCTGAAATTGCGGAACGGGCAGGTGTGCTGCCGCGTCCCAAAGTGTAGGAAGTGAGAAGTGAGAAATTGGTGTTTTCGTTTCTCACTTCAAATTTCGCTCTGCTCAGAATGAGATAAAAAATCAGAATGACATCTCCGAAGCACTGCTTTTCCACTACTGCCCACTTTTCAATATTCTGCCTGTGCAAGTCCCTGTCTTCAGCCGTGCCAATCCTATCTACTTCTTAGCGTTTCTTCATGAATTGCTCTTACACACCGTAAAGATAAAATCTTTTTTAAGATACAGAAAATTTTTCGACGATATTACCGGTCGGCATTTTATACAAAATTGTAATTTTAAATCATCTTAATTACAAAATTGTAATTAAATATTTTTAAACTACAATTTTGTAATAAATATTTTATTGTCTTTTTAATTAAATTATAAATAGTT
>DZCT01000101.1 GCA_022736535.1 Desulfatirhabdium butyrativorans
TTACAATTTTGAATTGAAATTAAAAGGAAAAAAAGACTTTTGAAAGAGGTCTATTGTCAACATAATAGATGATCCGGTAGCCGCCGCTTTTACCCCTTTTCATATCAGACGAAGCAACTCTGACCTTAAAAACTTTGTTGAACAGTCCGGGAACCGGGTCGCCCGGTATGTCGCCGTGTTCCATGTCTGACAGGAGTTTGCTCAGATCGTTTTTAATATTCGGGTATTTGTTTTTGAGTTTTTTCAGCCTGCGTCCGAAAGGCTCGGTAAAGATGATTTTCATATCTCATCCAGAATATCCCGCCAGTTTCTGCGGTCAACTCTGCCCTCCCTGACAGCTTCCAATCCCTCCAGAATTTCCTGCCCTGCATCTTCGCTGTCATAATCATCTTCCTGTTCAAACTGCCTTTTCACGATGATAATGAGCTTCTCCAGTTCGATTTCACGGCTGTTTTCTATTCCCAGTGACCTGAATGTTTCTTCTTTTCCGATAAGCGTCGCTTTTAACAGCATATATCCTCCAATATCATTCCCACACTTCCCTGTCAATTTTACGTTCCGAATCAATTTTTCCCTGAATCTGATGAAACTCTTCTTCAGACCATGTTCCGAAAAGATGATCCATGTCGTGATATGTTCCGACTTCCTCGCGTTTCCTCATATTCAAATATCGCTCTATGATTTGCGCAACAAAGCGATCTATAGTTTTGCCTTCCTGTTCCGCGGCTTTTTTCAATTCTTCCACGAGAGAAGATTTCATTTCTCTGATGATAATCATCTCCATAAGTTCCTCCCGAATGTATCTGAGAATAGTGGTTAACAACCTATGTTTACATGCAATCCTTGCAGATTTCCCACATCCTATCTACAAGGATTGTGTGTAAGCAAGGATTGCACGATCCCAAAATCCCTGCTTATACACAATCCTTGTAGATTCACCGCCCCCGCACACTGTCCGAACCTTGATTTTCAGGATTAAAAGATTTTTCATGATTGATGTTCAGCCGTCCCCGAAGATTCACAATCCCGGAAGGTTTGACACAAATCCTGAAAATCCTTTAATCAGGTGAATCAGGGTTCAGACATTTGCCTGAAATCCCTGCTTATAAACAATCCTTGCAGATATGAGCAAACAGTTTCATACAGGCGGATTGCTGAAACTGTATTCTAAAATCTTTCCGATTTCCTTCAAATTGTTATGTTTTTTTTCTTTGAGTTTACGATTCACTTCTTCCAGAAACTGCATGGTATGCCGATCATAATATCGTTCTCCGCAGGTACGGCAGACCGGAATCCGAACACACACATATACCAAATCATTTTCAATTTTCAATCCTTCTTTTACGGTCTCGACCTGAATATCTTCTCCGTGACACACGATACATTTCATTTTTTTCTCCTCCGGTAATCATCCCACCTCTCAGGATTCGGATGATAGACTGTTATGACAATAATCTGATCATCTTCGCTGTTATAAGAACAGACTGTATGCAGGGGCCGGTCTGTCTTCGTTTTTCCAAAAAGCAGTACGCTCGGATAAGGTCTGTCATCCGGATAGGTCTCGATGATTTCTCCGTTACAGACAGATTCATAAATCTCACGGTCGGTAATCATACCGAATTCTTCTTCAAACATCTCCTGTCTGGCGTGGCGGGAGTAAAAAATTTTATCCGAATTAAAACATCTGATTATGAGTTTAAGCCAGTCCGAGTTCCCATTCATCTCGTAATCCGCCCTTTCTCTGTGCAGGATGGTACAACTGGGTTTTATAATGGTTGTGTCTGAATCTGCAAGGATTGTGTTATGCCGTCTGAATTAACTGCTGTGTAACTTCAGACTTTTCAACAGATGTTTCTTCCTTCAGAAGCTGCAACACTTCCAGAGCATTTCTAAGCGCATCCTCGTATGTGTTCCCATGTCTGTGTCCTCTGTGGTTTTTTTCCGCTCTGTGCCCTCTGTGGGAAAAAAATATCCCGCAGCGTTTTTTTCCCACAGAGTTCACAGAGAAGGCACAGAGATCACAGAGAATTATTTTAAAAACTCTGTGTCCTCTGTGGTTTTTTTCCGCTCTGTGTCCTCTGTGGGAAAAAAATATCCCGCAGAAACCGCTATTTTTTTCTTCGGAAATTAAAGTAAGCCGCAATTCCCACCAGCCCTAAAATATAACCGATGCCTCCCAGAATATCCTTGAGAGAGGGTTTCTGTTCCCGCGATTCAGCCAGCAGTTTCATAACGGGTTTCAATTTCTTATCCAAAGCTTTTTCCACGGCTGCCTGAATATCTTCGGGTTTGAGCGGTGAGAGAGACGCAGGCAGATTCTCTTTCTGAGCCTCGCCTGCGACCGGTGCAGTTTCAGCAACATCCTGTTTTTGCTTCTGAATAGTTTCATCTCCCGAACCGGCGGCAGGCGTTTCGGCGGAAACTGCATCTCCGAGTTCTTCAACCGGAAGCGTCCATTCGCCCCGATGCCCCATGCTTGCGATCACTTCAATTTTCAGAGAAGTTTTTTTCGGAATTTTGAATGAAAATTCTCCTTCATCATCAGTTTTTCCGGTAATAAATTTATTTCCATCAAGGTCGGAAATAATAATTTCCCCGCCTTTGACTTTTTTTCCGCCGCTGAACTTGCTTTCAGTGTGAACGGTATCGCCTTCTGCCCATGCAAAAATCATGACTTTGTGGGCAACTGCTTCATTTGCCTGAAAAAACAGCATAAATATCAGCAAGATCAGCCCTGAAGCGACATTTCTCCTCTTATGGTGTGTCTGCACAATTAACTCCTTTTATTGTCAGGAAGAGGTTCGAGGTTCGAGGTGTGAGGTTCGGGGACAGAAGCGGGAGGGCAGAGATGAAAGCCTCGAACCCCTCACCCCGAACCCCTCACCCCATTTTCACTGATTCCCGTATCCGTTCCATTCTCCGCAGTCCGGGCATTGCCAGGTGATGCCGTTGCAGGACATTCCCCAGAAATTTTTCTCCATGCAGGACTGGCAGATGCCGAAACCGCAACGGCAGGTCCAGCAGAACGGTACTGTGACCCGGCAGCAGTGACATTCAAATACTTTTGCTCTTCTCCGTCTTTCACGATACGTTGTTTTTCCTGCAAAGTCTGTCATATTCCACCATTATACAGCGATTCATTACCACGTCAATACCGGCGCCGGTCAGAAGTTTTGCTGCTTCATGATTCTCAATATTCAGTTGCATCCAGAAAACTTTCGGCATGAGACAAATTGTCTCCTCCACATGAGACATCACCTGTGCGTTGTTTCTGAATACATTGACAATATCAATCCGAGTCCGAATATCGTCAAGAGAGGCGCAGGCTTTTTCTCCCAGTATTTCCTTCTGACCGGGACGCACGGGAATAATGCGGTATCCCTGTTCTTTGAGATATGCTGCGACTCTGAAAGAATCCCTTTCAGGCTTGGGGCTTAATCCCAGCACGGCTATCTTTTTTGAATTTAAAAGCATGGTTCTGATGTCATTGTCTTCCGTGATGATTTTTCCTGCGTTCATGTCATGTTTCCTTTTCCTTGCTTCTTAAAAAAATTTCCTCGGCAATTCCCCCGCGTTTGAGGTCTCTGAGCGGATCAAAATCCGGCGATTTCAGAATGTTTTGCAGATAGGTTTTCTGCCGTTCTATCGCTGTCTTATACAGATTCTCAGAAATATTCCAGCGCAAAGCAAAATGTGAACGCAGAAATCGGTCTGCTTTTTCAAGCATCATCCGAATGCGCTGTTCCGTAAACATATAAAATCCTGTTGTTTTTTTAAGAAGATCAATTTCGTCTTCATAGCCTTCCACGCCGCCTTCTTTAAATTCATGATAAAGATAAAGCAGTTTTTCCAAATAAATCCGATCTGCCATCTGCGCCAGAAAATCCGCGACGCCCAGGGTTTTGCCGAGAAATGCGATTTCCTCCGAAGGAAAGTCAATCGTGGCAATATCCGCCAAGGGATCCGTACACAGAATCATAAGCCTGCCCGCGGCAATTTCTGCTTCCGACAAGCCGTGACCCGCGCCGTGCCGCTCCAAAAGTTCCATTTTCTTCGGAGCTTCGGCGGACATGAATTTTTGTATATTTTGCGCCGGTCCCTTTTGTATCCGCGTTTTCCTGAATATATCCGCCGTCATGGAAAAGCGCGGCAATAAGTCCGAGCGTGATATGTTGTTTTGAAAATATTTTGCCGTTGATAACCGCGCCGTGAATCAGCCGCGCCGTTGCCAGAAACACGCTCACCGTGTGATTGAGATCATGATATTTGGTATTGCAGGGCTGATAGCCCGGATATTTTCCTTCAAAAAGAGAAACCGCAATATCAAAAGCTGAACTGAGAGGCTGGAGATTGAAATGGGGAGAAATCAGGCAAAGAATGGTTTTTACTTCTTCAAATACTTTCTCCGCAGAGTTTATATACAAAATATCGTCAATGTGTCTGTCTCCCATTTTTCCCCCAATCATCATAATGTTGCTGACCGTGACACAGAAGCAGTGATTCGGCGTCCGGAGAACTGGTGCCCTGCGCTGCCTGTGCCTTTGTTATGAGAACCGCCTTGTCAGCCGGTCGCCGAAAATCCTTCGTGAAACACAACAACACCTCGGGGAATTTTCCCGGTGAGCGGCAAGGCAGGAAAAAAATGCCGGGGGAATCAATCCCCCGGCGTTTCGGCTTGCATTACTTTAGGGTAATATCGGGAACTCTGCCGCCTGCACGGATGCCTTTCAGGCTGACCTGCTTGACTTCGTTATATCCTGAAAAAATAATCAGTTTGTACTCGGAAAGGCTGCCCTGTCCCATGTCGGAAAAAGCATAAAATCCGAACTTGTTCGTGGAAAGGTCCTGCCGGTAATGCGTTGTCGGGCTTGTCCGGTGTTCCAACTGAACCGTCACCACATTTCCGCCGCCGCCGATGATCTTGCCCAGAATCCATTTTTTTTCATTCACCGCATTGCTTATGATGATACTTTCCCGGCTTCGTTTATAACCTCCTGTTTTTGCCGCAGACTTCCGCACAATCTTTCCGGACTTGTATGTCGCTTTTGCCGCAGATTTCTTCTTCTTTCCGGCGCAAAGCCCCTCTTCCACCGGCAAGAGCAACAAAACCATGATGAAAATAACCGCCAGTTTTCCCAACTGCTTCATTTGCCACCTCCAATGTTATTAAAAAAAAATTCTCTTGAAAACCTGTCTGAAAAAAGTTAAGTACGCAATACGAGTTACGCAATTGAACTCTCGTTCCCACGCTCCGCGTGGGAACGTCCAAAACTGAGTTTCTTTAAGAAACTCAGTTTGTTGCTGTCTATTCTAAGCCGGGGCGGGACGCGGAGCGTCCGGGCTGCATTCCCACGCGGAGCGTGGGAACGAGAGAGACGGAGGAAAATCAACTGCGTAACTCCTACGCAATAATTTGCTTAAGCTTATTCAAATAAAATACAAGAGGGCTTTCAAAAGGTCAAGAAAATATTAAGGAGCGTTGGTTTTATGAGTATTAATCTCGTTGAAAAAATTGATAATTTCGTAAAGATCAGGTCTGTGCTTGTCAGCGTTTCGGATAAAAGCGGACTGGATGGTTTTATTCCCAAACTGCTGAACATCAATCCTGACATGAAAATTCTGTCAACCGGCGGCACTTACGGCAAAATCAGAGAAATTCTCGGCGTTGCGGCAAATTCCTGTCTGATGCAGGTTTCGGATTACACGGGACAGCCGGAAACTCAGGGCGGGCTGGTCAAGACGCTGGATTTCAAAATTTATCTCGGACTGCTGACCGAGACCTACAATGATTTTCACCGCTCGGATTTGGAACGCACGGGCGCAATTCCCATTGATATGGTCGTGGTCAATCTTTATCCTTTTAAAGACACGGTTGCCAGAAAAGGCGTTACGGTTGAGGAGGCGCGGGGAAATATTGACATCGGCGGTCCCTGCATGATACGGGCTGCGGCAAAAAATTTCCTGCGGGTGGCATCGGTCGTGAATCCCGCTGATTATCCGATGATTCTTTCGGAACTGAAGAAAAATGGGGGCATGACCTCTCTTGAGCTGCGTTTCAATCTTGCGCAGAAAGCTTTTGCCCATACAGCGGTTTATGACAACGCCATCTCGGATTATCTGAGTACACAGTCGCTTGAAAATGTGGCGGGGTGTTATAAGAATTAAAGATTGGAAATACGAATTTCGGAAATGCGGTTTTAAATTTCCGAGAAAAGCTCCGCAGGAGCGTTATATTTGTAGCAGAATATATGTCCCGACAGCCCCGAACGCCGTAGGCGTGACATATTTCCGGGAGATGATATGCCGCCCCTACAGGGCTTGTTTAAACTGTAACTGATATGCTACAAATATTTCGCCCCTGCGGGGCTGTCAAAGATACCGTTTTAAGGAGATAAAAAAATGGCTGAAAATCTTAAAAATATGTACAAGACCATCGTTCAGGATCATTTCCCGCCCAAAATGGAAATCACTTTTGCGGATGAGAATGACAAAAGACAGACGCTTTTCTATGAGCGGGTCGCATGGACCATTGACGGCGTGGCAAAGGGTTTGCGCTACGGAGAAAATCCGGGACAGGAAGCCGCGCTCTACAAGCTCGTGAACGGCAACCTGATGCTGGGACAAACGGAAACCGTCAAGCCGGGGCAATATTTAGCCTCAGATGTCGAACTCTTGCAGTCCGGCAAGCATCCCGGAAAAACCAATCTCACGGATGCGGACAATGCCCTGAATATCCTGAGATATTTTTCGGACAAACCCGCGGCGGTCATTGTCAAGCATAACAATCCCTGCGGCGTTGCGTTGTCGGATTCATTGGAAAATGCCTATCACAAAGCATACATGGCGGACCGGGTTGCGGCTTTCGGCGGCTGCATTGCCGTGAATCGGGCGATTGACAAAGCCACTGCCGAGGCGGTTTCCAATCAGTACGCGGAAGTCGTGGTCGCCCCGGATTTCGAACCCGGCGCGCTGGACATTCTCGCGAGACGGAAAAATCTTCGGGTGATCCGCATCGGCAATATCAGCCGTCTGCATGATTTTGTCGGAAAGCAGTTTGTGGATTTCAAAAGCCTCATAGACGGCGGTATTGTCGCCCAGTGGTCTTTTGTACCCAAAGCCCGCTCAAAACAAGACCTGATGCCTGCGGAATGCGAATACAAAGGCAAGAAATACAGCATTCAGCGAAAACCCACGGCGCAGGAATATGAAGACATGCTTTTCGGCTGGCTCGTGGAGTCGGGCGTTACGTCAAATTCAGTGCTGTATGTGAAAAACTTGGTCACGGTGGGCATCGGCACCGGCGAGCAGGATCGGGTCGGCGTTGCGGAAATCGCAAGAGACAAGGCTTATCGGAAACTTGCAGACCGCTGCTGTTTCGAGGCTTACGGCATTGCGTATAACGACATGAAAGATCAGGATAAAAAAGCTGAAATTGATGCCCGCATCAAAAGTGAAAAAGGCGGTCTTATCGGCTCGGCAATGGTCAGCGATGCGTTTTTTCCGTTCCGGGACGGCGTGGATGTGGGCATTCGGGAAGGCATTTCATCTGTGATTCACCCGGGCGGGTCAGACAATGACTACCAATCCATCGAAGCCTGCAACGAGGCAAATGTCACGATGGTTTATACGGGACAGAGAAGTTTTAAGCATTAAGTAAAGTGTGTGCATGATATTTCTGCCACGAATAAACACAAATTGAATCACGAAAAAAAACACGAATTCAGTTGATTCCTCAAGATGAACCTGTCTCCAACAAATCGGATTTGCTGTCATTTTGCAGATCATTTGGGGACAGGTTCATAAAATCTGTTTCCAATTCCTCATTTTCTTTATTGACACACCGCCTCAATTTTTAATATACTGAAACTCATAATTAGTAAAAAAAATATGATAAAATTGATAGTATAAATTTGTAAAACGGGTTTAAAACCTGCTTTACTGCGGGAATTGCGGCATAAATGATTAACATAGAGAATATCACGAAAAGCTTCGGGCCTCAGTCTCTTTTTGAAGGCATCAGCTTTACGCTCAATCATCGGGAACGACTCGGTGTGGTGGGACGGAACGGACACGGCAAAACAACGCTTTTTCGGATGATTATCGGCGAAGAAATGCCCGACGCGGGGGCAATTATCATCCCCAAAAACTACCGCATCGGATATGTCAGACAGGAACTTGATTTTACTGAAGATACAGTTTTGAAAGAAGGCATGAAAGGCTTGCCCGAACAGGAAAAAGACCACTGCTGGAAAGTGGAAAAAATTCTTGCCGGACTCGGGTTTTCAAATGAAGACATGCAGCGTCATCCCCGTGAATTTTCAGGCGGATTTCAGGTGCGTCTGAACTTGGTCAAAATGCTGGTCTCCGAGCCTGATCTGCTGCTTTTGGACGAGCCGACCAACTATCTTGACATTACCTCTATCCGATGGGTGGAACACTTTCTGATAACATGGCCCCGTGAAGTCATGCTCATCACCCATGACAGAAGTTTCATGGACAAAGTGGTGACGCATACGGTGGCGATTCACCGCAAAAAAGCCCGCAAAATCTCCGGAAATACGGGAAAACTTTATGAACAGATTGCTCAGGAAGAGGAAATTTATGAAAAAACACGAGTGAATGACGAGCGCAAGCAAAAAGAAATTCAGCTTTTTATTACCAGATTCAGGGCAAAAGCAAGGCTTGCCAATATGGTGCAGTCCAGAGTCAAGACGCTGGAAAAAATGGAAAAACGGGACAAGCTCGAACAGGTTAAAACACTCGGTTTTTCTTTCCGCAGCAAGCCCCTTGCCGGAAAGAACATGATGACAGTGGAAAATCTCTGTTTTTCCTATCATTCCGATGTGCCGATGATTCAGGATTTCAGCATTTCCGTAAAGCCCAAAGAGCGTATCTGTGTGATCGGGAAAAACGGCAGAGGCAAAACCACGCTCATCAAAGTTCTGTCAGGGATTTTCAAAGCGCAGAGCGGCGAAATCAGCTTTAATCCCAATGTGATAAAGGGATTTTACGAGCAAACCAATGTCAAATCGCTGGTTGACACCCGAACTGTCGAAGAAGAGATTTTATATTCCGCGCCGGATATTGACAGACAGCAGGCGCGCAATATCTGCGGCGCGATGATGTTTGAAGGCAATGCCGCGCTGAAAAAAATCAGCGTGCTTTCCGGAGGCGAGAAAAGCCGGGTCATGCTGGGCAAGCTTTTGGCAACGCCCGTCAATCTGCTGCTGTTGGACGAGCCGACCAACCATTTAGATATGGAATCCTGCGACGCGCTGCTGGCTGCCATAGACAATTTTGACGGCGCGGTGATAATGGTGACGCACAACGAGATGTTTCTTCACGCGCTGGCAGAGCGGCTGATCGTGTTTCAGAATGGAGGAATCGAAGTTTTTGACGGGACTTACGGCGAATTTTTAGAAAAAGGCGGATGGGATGACGAGACCTTGAAGGAGACAAAATCCGCGCCGGAAAAATCCGAAGAAAAAAGAAACAGCGTCGCCAACAGTGAGACATTCAGAAATCCCTCGGAGCCGAAGCTGACGAAAAAGGAAATCCGGCGCAGGCGTTCCGAAATCATCTCCGAGCGGTCGAGACTGCTGAAGCCCGAAGAGCAGAAAATCGCCCGAACCGAAGATGATATTGACCGTTATGAAAAAGAAATGGAAGCGCTGAACAAGGCAATGCAGGAGGCATCTCAGTCCAGGGACGGCGCAAAAATCCGTGAAATTTCACAGACGATTCATATCTGTCAGGCAGCCATTGAGCAGCTTTTTGAGGAATTGGAACTGCTTACAAAGATTTATGATGAGAAAAATGCGGTGTTTGAAAAAAGACTCGGGGAATTGGAACAGCTTGAGTCGGAATCCCGATGATAAAAATTTCATGTAAGGACACACCGCCGGCGCGCCTCTGTGATAAAAATTTCTCGCAAAGCGCGCAAAGGTTTCATGTAGGGCAGACCGCCAGCGCGCCCTTGCACCGCACACGGCGCGTGGAATGAGAGAAAATCTTCTTTGCGGTCTTTTCTTTGCGGTCTTTGCGTCTTTGCGAGAAACCCCGGCAACATCTCTCAGTAACGATTACATTAATAGACAGCACTTTTGGAGGTCTTTGCGTCTTTGCGAGAAATCCCGGCAACATCTCACGGTGACAGAATGCGGCATATCAGATTTATAACTTTATCAGTAATATATTTTTATCTCTTATCTTTCCCTTTTGCCGCGGGTGCGGATACCGTCGTCCTGAAAAACGGGAAACGCATAGAAACAAGCCTTGCATGGGAAGAAGGGGGGCTGATAAAGTGCCGCCGCTTCGGGGCGGTTGTCGGCTATCCCAAAGAAAATGTGGAGCGGGTTGAAAGTTCCGGGGTGCCCGATGTTTCCGGCGAATCTTCCGACCCGAACTTTGAGAAACCGGAAATCTCGTCTGAAGACGAAGAAGACTTATTTGAGATTACATCTGTTTATGACGGCGATACGATTACGGCGGAAAAATACAGCCGGAAAATCAAAATAAGGCTTATGGGCATTGACGCTCCGGAAAGCGTAAGGGGCACAATGCCTTCACAGCCTTACAGCGAGGCATCTCAAAAATATCTTGAAGATACAGTGCTGAACAAAAGAGTCCGTCTTAAATTCTACGGCAAAGATCGTTATGGGCGGTCTCTTGCCGAAGTTTTTCTGGGAGAAAAGAATGTGAATCTGGAATTGGTCAGCGCGGGGCTTGCCGAAGTCTATCGGGGAAAAATGGAACGGGACTTTGATCCCTCAGCTTACAGGGAAGCGGAATCTCAGGCAAAAAGCGGACATAAAGGAATGTGGGTGTGGGAAAAATACTACATCAGCCCACGGGAATGGCGGAGAATGGATCATTGAAGCAGAGAAGCGGAACCGAGTTTGAAACAGCCTCCGGCGTTTTTTTAAAAAAAAGTTGTAAGAAAAAAAAATAAGAAACATATTATACAGCGTATGAATCAGAGGCGCAGGTGGGCATGAGATGCCCACCCTACATTCTGTCATTCTGAGCGCAGCGAAGAATCTCTGTCTGTCACCGCCGAGATTCTTCGCTGCGCTCAGAATGACAGCGGCTACGCTCAGAATGACAGAACAGATAGTTTTGAGGCTCTCAAGTTTAACTATTATTTAGGAGACATAATATGAAAAATGAAACGGTGCGAAAAAAAATGGGAAAAATTTCTATCATCATGATTCTCATTTCTGTAACGATTGCGAGCGTTTTCAGTATTTATGATTATGTTAATGAAAACGGAAGGCTGAAAGATACTTTCAATGAGATTACCGAACCGATTCCCAAGCGCATGGCAGATGCTTTGCAGAAACCCCTGTGGTTTATAGATAAAGAACTTGCGCGTCAGCTTATTACAGTGGAAATGAAAAATAAAAGAATATATGCTGTTGTGCTTAAAGATGCTGACGGAAATCTCGTTATCGCCAATAAGAGAGATGACAAATGGGAGCCTGTTGAAACCACAGAAAAAATCAGCGGCAATTTTATTGCCAGAACTGAGCAGGTTGTTTATGAAAAAGATTTTGCCGGTACGGTTGATATTTATTTCACAACCCGGTTCATAGATGAGACGCTCCGAGAATTAAGTATTTTCATGGTGATAAAAGTTATACTGATGAGTATCTGTCTTGTGTCGGCGCTCTTGCTGACGGTGAATATCTCTCTTGTAAAGCCCATAGCCAGCGTCATTCGGGGTTTGGACAGTGTGGGGAGTGAAGTGAAATCTGCTTCGGAACTCGTTGCTTCCACAGGTCTGAGCCTTACAGACGGCGCATCACAACAGGCGGCAGGCGTTGAGCAGGTGTCTTCTTCTTTAGAAGAAATCGCTTCCATGACCCGGCAGAATGCGGAAAATGTGGATCATGCCAATACGCTGATGACTGAAACAGTGCATATTGTGAGTGAAGCTGCCGGATTTATGACAGAACTGAATGCTTCAATGGCAGAAATTTCAAAATCAAGCGAAGAAACCCGAAAAGTAATCAAAGCCATTGAAGAAATTGCGTTTCAGACCAATCTGCTGGCATTGAACGCCGCGGTGGAAGCTGCCCGCGCCGGTGCTGCCGGTGCCGGATTTGCCGTTGTCGCCGATGAAATACGGAATCTTGCCATCCGTTCCGGCAAAGCCGCCAAAAATACCGCAGACCTGATAGAATCCTCTATAAAAAAAATAGAATACGGTTCAAACATGGCTTCCAAAGCAGATGAGGCATTCAAGAGAGTGTCGGATGGCTCAAACAAAGTTGAAAAACTGCTGGGTGAGATTTCTGCCGCCTCCCGTGAGCAGGCAACAGGCATCGGTCAGATCAGTCGGGCCATGCTGGACATTGACAAGGTAACGCAGGAAAATGCCAGCAGTGCGGAAGAAACCGCTTCTGCGATTGGAGAGATAAACGGTCAGACAGAACTGATACAGGAATTTGTCTCCGAACTCGTCGTGCTGGTCGGTATTAAAAACGGAAAAAAAAGCAGTAAAAGCAATCAAAAGATTTCTCTGTCCGACAAAATGAAACACAGAAAAATCACTTATGAATCTAAACGGCTTCTTGAGTCTGAGAGTAAAAAAGCAGTGGAATTTTTCGGGAAGTGGTAGCAGGCAAAACGCTGTGAACGCTGTGGGAAATTTTGGCAGTGGTGCAGAACCGGGTGATGTTGAAGTGTCATTCTGAGCGGAGCGAAGAATATCATTTCTTTAATATCATACTGAATCTCTATTGAAAGTATTCTATCATTTTGTTTCCCGCAGAGATCACAGAGAAGAAAAGCCCACAGAGAACACAGAGTTTTTTTTAAAATTCTCTGTGATCTCTGTGGT
>DZCT01000102.1 GCA_022736535.1 Desulfatirhabdium butyrativorans
GGTTCAGAACAGACAGCAACAAACTGAGTTTCTTAAAGAAACTCAGTTTGTGCGGGCGTTCCCACGCTCTGCGTGGGAATGCAGAACGGGTTTGCCTGTGGGCCGTTTTACGCCCAAGCGTTTTTTTTACAAGCGGAATAACGGTCGACAAATCCGCCGGTTTTGTGTTCAGGCGGTTTTGTGTTCAGGAAGGTAATTTGAAATCTTTTGTTTTTACCAAAACAGACAGAATCTTAAAGCGGTCAGATTTTATTCGCCTGTCAGAAAGCGGGAAAAAACTTCATGACAAACATTTTCTTGCGGTTTTCGGCCCCGGCCTCAGCGGACAGAGCCGTATGGGAATTACTGTAACTAAAAAAGTCGGGAATGCCGTGGTTCGCAACAGAATCAAACGGCTTTCCCGTGAATTTTTCAGATTGAACAAAAACAGGCTGACAGATCATCGGGATATAAACATCATTGCGAAAAAAACGGCTGCAATTCTGCCGACAAGTGAAGTGTTTTCTTCATTGCAGAATCTTTTTGACAAAATGTTGAAAGTGAGAATTGAGAAGTGAGAATTGAGAAGAGTAAATGTCATTTCGAGCGAAGCGAGAAATCTTAGATTCTTCACTTCGTTCAGAATGACAATTTTCTCACTTACGAGGTGTTTATCATTAAAGAAACATTGCTGTTGCTGATTAAGGCATACCAGTTTTTTGTGTCCCCCCTGCTGGGGGACAGGTGCCGTTTTTATCCAAGCTGCTCTGATTATGCCTGTCAGGCGATTGAGCGTTACGGAATATTTAAAGGATTATGGATTTCCTTAAAAAGAATTTTACGCTGTCATCCCTTTAATCCGGGAGGATTTGATCCTGTTCCCTAAGCCGCACCCCCCCTTAAAATCTGATGTATCTGAAATATCTATCCGTAATAATTTGTTGGGGTTCGTGCCTCACCCCAACCTACGGGGATGAAATATCTATCCGTAATAACAGGAGATTTTTTTGTCTGCTTTCTGACAGTTCCAAATACAGGAGCAGGGATTTCAGCGTTTTTGTATAAACGATTAGGAGAAAATGAATGGAACAAACCCGATTTTTTTTGGCAATAACACTTTCTTTTCTTGTGTTTATCGCATGGAACATTTTTTTTGCTGATCCCGATACAGCAGAAAAACCCAAACCGCAACAGGCAGGACAGTCCGAACAGACAGAACCCTATATGAAAGCGGCTGAAAATAAGGCTGCCGATGCGCCCGAATCTGAACAGCAGGCATCAGGGACTGAAAAAACACCGGCACCCGCTGAGGGTTCCGAGCCGATTTTACCTCAAGGGAGCGCAGAATCTTTGATGAAAAGCGATCCGGCTTCCGATCAGGCGAAGCAGAAGGTGAGAACCGTGACCGTAAAGACGCCGCTGTATTCGGTAAAAATTTCGGAAAAAGGCGCGGTGTTTACCAGTTTTGTTTTGGAGGCATACCGGGAAAAAGCGGATAAAAATTCGCCCCTCAAAGAACTCATTCCCGCAGACATTGCCGGAGGAAATCTTCAGGCAGGCTTTCAAAATAACAGTGTGCCGGGCATGGAGAATGCCGTTTTTGCGGCTGCAATTGAATCCGACTCGCCCGAAATCCGCGTTCAGCAGGGGAGCAAAGCGGAAACCCTGTCTTTTTTATGGACATCCCCGCAGGGAATGGCGGTGGAAAAAAGATTTGTTTTTTCTCCGGACAGTTATCTGATTGCTCTGACAGTTGAAATCAAAAACGGTTCCGGGACAGCGATTCAGGACAGTCTGACGCTTTCTCTGACCGGAACGGTTCCGACCGCAAAGCAGTCCTACGGATTCGAGGGACCCAGCGCGCTGATCGGCAACAGTCTGGAACAGATCAAAATCGACGATATCAAAGACAAAAACGTCTTCACCGGTTCTCTGAAATGGGTTGCTTTGGAAAGCCATTATTTCATGTCGGGCATTATTCCGGTCTCTCCTGAAACAGCATCCGGCGGAGAAGCAGGTATGCGTCTTTCTGTCAGATCAGATCATCTCTTGGAAAGCCGTTATGTATGTCCTGCCGGCCTTATCGGGCCCGGGGCGCAGCAGCATTTTGATTTTCATCTGTTTTTCGGTCCCAAGAGTCTCAAAATTTTGAACAGACTCAATAACAGTCTGGACAAAGCCATTAATTTCGGGTGGTTTGATTTTATTGCCAAACCCTGCCTCTGGCTGCTGAATTTTCTTTACGGATTTATTCCCAATTACGGCGTTGCCATTATCATTCTGACGCTTTTGGTCAAAGCCGTTCTGTGGCCCCTCGGAAACATCAGCTACAAGTCCATGAACGAAATGAAGAAGATTCAGCCTTTGATGGCGGAAATCAGAGAAAAATATAAAGACGACAAACAGCGGATGAATCAGGAGGTGATGAATCTGTACAGGACATACAAGATCAATCCCATGGGCGGATGTCTTCCGATGCTGGCTCAGATTCCGGTATTTTTTGCGCTTTACCGGATGCTGTATGACGCCATTGAACTCAGACATGCGCCTTTTTTCGGATGGATCAATGACCTGTCCGCGCCGGATCGTCTGTTTCCCTTTGACACAGCCATTCCCTTTATGGATCCGCCCTACGGCATTCCTGTACTGACGATTATTATGGGCGCGACCATGCTGTTGCAGCAGAAAATGTCCCCGCCTCCCGGAGACCCGGCGCAGGCAAAAATGATGATGTTTATGCCCGTCATTTTTACGGTTATTTTTATCAATTTTTCATCGGGACTGGTTTTATACTGGCTCATAAACAACATCCTGTCTATCGCGCAGCAGTATTATGTTTCAAAGAAAAAGTGAGAATTGAGAATTGAGAATTGAGAATTGAACACTTCTCACTTCTCACTTCTCAATCAATGGAGGTTATCATGTCGCCTCATTTGGAGTTTGAGGACAAGACCGTGGAAAAAGCGGTCGGAAAAGCTTGTGAAGAGTTGAACGTCCCCAGAGAAAAACTTAAATATGATGTGATTTCTTACGGTTCAACCGGCATTTTCGGATTGGTGGGGATAAAAAAAGCCCGCATTCGGGTCACGCATCTGCCGCCCAACAAAACAGCAGAAACTGAAGACCGCGAGGCTTCCGCCGGTTCAGAGCCGCGAGACTCAGCAAATGAAATTCCGGTCGCGGCTGATGATTCCGACTCTGAAGCCTGCTCTCCGGTTTCTGAGGATGTTGAACCGATTTCTGCTGAGGATGCTGAACCGGTTTCTGAGGATATTGAAGATGATGAGGAAGATGCCTATGAGGGTTTCTATGACGATGAAGACATCGAATCGGATGCAGGGGACGATGTTGTTTCCCCGGAATCGCTGTCTTCACCCCCTGCATCCGAACCTCGGTCCGGCTGCGAAGATGAGGAAGTGAAAAGCGGCGAAATCGCGGCTTCTCTGGAACTCGGCAAAACGGCTTTGCAGCGCATTGTTGACTTTATCACCGCAGATGCGAGCATTTCGATAAAAACGCATTCGGAGCGGATTACATTTCAGATTCAGGGCGGCAACACGGCGGTGCTGATCGGCAAACGCGGACAGACGCTGGAAGCCATTCAATATATTGTTGAAAAGATTGTCAACAAAAATCATCCGGAGCGAATCCGCATACAGGTGGATATTGAGGGATATTTGGACAGCCGCCGGGCGCGGCTGGAAAGTCTGGCGGCGCGGCTTTCGGAAAAGGCGAAGCGTATCGGAAAACCCATCACTATCGGGCAGTTGAATGCCCATGACAGAAGGATTGTTCACATTGCCCTGAAAGACGATACGGGAGTCAGAACCCAGAGCATGGGTGAAGGCTTTTACAGAAAGCTTGTGATTTTTCCGCTGAAATCCCGTTCCAGAAAAAAAGAGCATTTTTAATTGGGTCTGATTTTCGTAGGGTGGGCATGAAATGCCCACCTGCGCCTTTCATCCGTAAATATTTTTCGGTCGTTTTTTTTGTGAAACTTAGGGCGGGCATTTCATGCCCGCCCTGCTATCCATGACAACCATTGCAGCCATCGCAACACCCCCCGGAACCGGCGGTATCGGTATTATTAAGATTTCCGGACCGGAAGCCCTGAAAATTGCCGGTGCGATTTTCCGTTCCCGTGCAGCGCGTGAGAACCGTAAGCAGCTTGATCTATTTTCAGCCGGGTCCTTTTACGCAGCGCATGGGAGCGGGAGTCTGCTGTCTCATCATCTTTATCACGGCTGGATTGCCGACGATGCCGACAACCGCATCATTGACGAAGTGCTGCTGACGCTGATGTTTGCCCCGCATTCCTATACACGGGAACATGTGGCGGAAATTCAGGCGCATTCGGGACCTGCGGTGCTGCGTTCCATTCTTGAATTGGTGCTGAAAAAAGGCGCGGTCCTTGCCGAACCCGGAGAATTTACCAAACGGGCATATCTCAACGGGCGGATTGATCTCACGCAGGCAGAAGCGGTCATGGACATTATCGCCGCAAAAACGGAAAAATCCCTTGAAATTGCCTCAGCCCAGATCAGCGGCGGCATGAAAAAACATATTGAGACGCTCAGAGAAGATTTGCTCGGCATTCTGACGGAAACAGAAGCTGCCATAGATTTTCCCGAAGATGCGGGAGAAAGCGTCAATGCAGATAAGATAAGTGAAATCCTTCAGAACAGGGTGATAAAGCAGTTGAATGATCTGCTGTCTCAATATGAGAATGCCCGTTTTCTGCGGGAAGGTCTTGCCGTGATGATTGCGGGAAAACCCAATGTCGGAAAATCAAGCCTGATGAACTGTCTGCTGCAAAAGGACCGGGCAATTGTCACGCCCGTCCCCGGCACCACAAGAGACATTATCGAGGAGACATTGAATATTCGGGGCATTCCGGTTATTCTCAGTGATACGGCAGGGTTGCATGAAAGCTGTGATCCGGTGGAGATATTGGGAATAGAAAAAACTCGGAAAAGTATTGCGGCTGCGGACCTGATTCTGTTTATGGTTGACAGCAGCGAGCCGCTGACAGCCGCAGATGAGGCGGTTTATGAAAGCATTCGGCATAAAAAGCTGATACTGCTTGCCAACAAATCAGACCTCAGACCGGACAATTTTAAGCCTGATATTCCGGATTCATGGAATAAAATACCGCTTGTCAATATTTCTGCGCTTTATGAAAAGGGATTGGATAATCTCAAGGATTTGATTGCGGAAGCCGGGGGCGGCATTCATGCCGAAAGCAGGCTGATTCCGAATCTGAGACAGAAGCGGGCATTGGAGAGAAGTCTTGAAGCCGTGTCGGCAGCCGCCGATGCGGTCAGATCGTCCATGCCTTTTGAATTGGTGAACATTGATCTTCAGGAAGCGATGGATGCGCTGGGTGAAATTATCGGAATTACCGTCAGACCGGACATGCTGGATCAGATTTTCAGCCGATTCTGTATAGGAAAATGAGGTTCGGGGTGAGAGGTTCGGGGTTCGGGGAACCTCTGACCCCGCACCCCGAACCTCTCACCTCTCACCTCTTACCTCGAACCAAGGATATCTATTTTGAATACAGATTTTACGCCGTTTTTTAAAAAATATGAGGAACTTTTAGCAAAGGCAAACGCTGCTTTCGAGCAGGTGAAAATACAGCATCCTGACTGCGTGACATGCCGAGTCGGATGTTCGGACTGCTGTTATGCCCTGTTTGACCTCACGCTGATTGAAGCATTGTATGTCAATCATCACTTCAACAGAAATTTCGAGGGAAAAGAAAAAAAACGTCTGATTGAAAAGGCAAATGAAGCAGACCGTTGTGTCTATAAAATCAAACGCAAAGTATTTAAAGATTTTGAGTCCGGGAAGAGCCAGGATGATATTCTGACGGAAATGGCGCAGGAACGGGTCCGCTGTCCTCTGCTGAACGAACAGGACAAATGCGATCTGTATGAATACCGCCCCGTCACATGCAGACTTTACGGCATTCCCACTGCTATCGGCGGAAAAGGACACACCTGCGGCAAATCCGCTTTTCTTGAAGGAAAGCCCTATCCCACAGTTCATCTTGACAAAATTCAGAGCAGACTGTATGAAATTTCCGATGAACTGGTAAAAGCCATCGGCTCCAGGTATTTAAGAATGGGCGATATGCTTGTTCCGCTGTCTATGGCGCTGCTGACCGTTTATGATGAGCAATACCTCGGTACGGCAGATGAGAAAGAAGGAGAAGTGAAATGAGTGAATTTTCGCATGAGGAAGAGGAAAAAAGAAAGCGGGCGGTTTTTGAAAGCATGTCTGACAGACGCCGGCAGCATATCTTAAAAAAAGGATATGAGAAATGGGATCCCTTTCAGGTTCCCAAAGACCCCATAGACATCAGGCGGGACCGGACAAAGCGGACCACCCAGATGCTGGTAAGAGAATTTCTGCATTCCCGAACACTTGAAGAATACAGCAATGCTTACGGCGCGGGCGTGCTTGAAATCTGTCTCGGCATCATTAACGATGATGAGCGTTACAGGGGCATGTTTGAATTTTCCTGCTGGTATTACGAGCTGCTGAAAAAGGAAAAGGTGGAATCATGAAACAGAAATATATGATTTTGAAAAACAATGAGAAAAACGAACTGATTATCAGAGAATTTGCGGAACTGGACAAAGAAATACTGTCTTTTCTCTGTGAGGAAAGATACAGCGGAGATGCGATAAAGGCTGCTATGGCTCAGGGCAGAACCTCGCTGCTCAGGGCGCTCCGGACACACAATATGTATCCGCCCGGATTATATATGGAAAAAATCATGGAAGCGGTCAAAGCAATGTATGATCCCCAACATCCGGAGGCAGAGAGCGCGGGCGCGGATATTTTCTTTGATGATATGGATTATCTGACAAGAGATTCGAGAGAGCCGGAAATTCTGGAAGAAATTATTGACGAGGAGACGGACGATCTGGATGAACTGCTCGACGACGATATTGAAGATGATTTTGATGAGAAAGACACGATAGACCCGCTCAATTCGCCCCTGAAAATCGCAGATGACGATGTGCTTGACATTGAAGACGATATTTGAGAAGAGACGCACGGCGTGCGTTTTTTCCCGTTTTTTTTAGCCACGAATGAACACGAATAAAAGCACGAACCGACACGACAAAAAATTGAGAATTGAGAATTGAGAATTGTTTTACTTTAATTCGTGCTTTCATTCGTGTTCATTCGTGGCAAAAAAAAAGAATCGAACCTTAATGACAGGGGTAAAAAATATGAATGCGGAAACAGATATCCGCAAGAAACTCAGTTACAGTTCTTTTACAATAGACAGGGTGCGGAAACAGTTCGGCATCAGGCTGGGATTGAAAGAACTCTTCAATGATGTCGAGCCTGTTCCGCCGTCAGATTTTCTCAGAACCGTACTCCGGAGAAGCAGCAGTCTTTTCCTTTTCAGCGAAAAAGCCCGTTCCGAGTTCATCATCGCCCCGGTCCTGCTTGAAATCAGAGAAATTCTGAATCAAAGGATCAGCATTTATTCCGGCATGAGTCTGGATGTTTCCCCGGAAGAGGGGCTTCAGGGAATATGTGATTTCATTATCACGGGAACGCCTCCGTTCCCGACAGTTCAGTCTCCGCTGGTGATGATTGTGGAGGCAAAGAGAAATGCTGTTGAGGAGGGTCTGGGACAGTGCGCCGCCGAAATGATAGCCGCCCGCCGGCTGAATCAGGAGGATGAACAGCCCTACACTACGGTTTACGGCTGTGTGACCACGGGCGAACTCTGGCAGTTCCTGCAACTTGATGAAGACAGGAATCTGCTGATTGATCCGGCGAAAGTTTATATAGAGCATATAGACAGAATATTGGGCATATTGTCGGCGATGGGGAGCAGCGCCGTAAAGAATCAGATTGAAAAATAAAACTCCTGTTTACTTGTGGGTGAACAATGTTGACACACACCGGATGAATTTAAAAATGAAATATATAGAGACTGTAAACAACATATTAAAGTCTGAAGAAGATAAAATGTTAAATCAAACAGTTGTTGATCTTTTTGCCGGCTGCGGAGGTTTATCTTTAGGATTTGAAGCGCAGGGATTTAAAACCATAGGCTATGAGAAAAATAAAGATGCCTGTGATACATATAACCGAAATTTGAAAGGCACTTGTCATAATGAGGAACTGACTTCGGATACAGAATATCCTGTTTCATGCGATATTCTTATAGGAGGACCTCCCTGCCAGCCCTTCAGTGCATTTGGAAAAAAACTCGGAATAAAAGATTCCAGAGACGGTTTTCCGATTTTTATTTCCGCCATAAAAAAAATAAAGCCGAAGATATTTTTATTTGAAAATGTCAGAGGCATTTTATTCAAAAGAAATAAATGGTATCTTGAACAAGTAATTGAACTGACAGAAAATGAAGGATATTATGTTGACTATGCTTTATTGAATGCACGCTGTTTCAATGTGCCTCAAAACAGAGAAAGAGTTTTTGTGGCAGGCTGCCGGAGCGGTCATTTTAATTTTCCTCAGAAGCTCAACAAAACTGTAACAGCAGGAAATGCCTTGGGAGAATTAACATTCCAAACTCCGCCTGACTCCAAGTTTCTTACAAAAAGCATGGACGAATACATTGCTAAATATGAAAAAGCTTCATACTGCATCAATCCGAGGGATTTAAATTTAGATAAACCGGCAAGAACACTGACTTGCAGAAATATTGCAGCCCCGACAAGCGATATGCACAGAATAAGGCTGCCGGATGGACGGAGAAGAAGGCTTTCTGTAAGAGAGGCTGCCAGACTTCAAAGTTTTCCCGACTGGTTTCATTTTGCGGGAAATGAGGATAAAGTTTTTTATCAAATCGGCAACGCAGTACCTCCTATGTTATCATATTATCTGGCGCAATCTGTTAAAGATTATTTGGTAAATTTAAAAAAATATGATCCTGTCAGCGATTCAGACCGAACAGTATTCAGGAAACCCAAACAGAAAAGACAAAGACAATTTTTTTTGCCACGAATGAACACGAATAAAAGCACGAATAAACACAAAATTTTTTCTTTCGTGTCCTTCGCAGGTTCCGTGCTTTCATCATCCGAAATTCGTGTGCGTTATCATTCGTGCTTTAATTCGTGTCCGTTCGTGGCGAAAACAGGCAAACCCTATTTCAGTTTGATTTTATTCATGTTGTTTTGCGGCATCTTCCAATGTCTTTCGGATTTCCGGAAACCGGCTGATCATGTTTTTATAATTTCTCGGAGGGCATCCGTCAATCACATACGCGCTCAGGAGCGGAAAAATAATGCTGTATTCTCCCCAAATCTGCACCAATTTGTCGCTGTCCGCAGAGCGGTATTTTCCCCAGGTGACCGCCTCGCCGAAAGTACAGCCGGAGAGACTCCCCTCACGCTCTGCCGCGGTTCCGATCTGAAGCCCCCGGTCAGCCCCTTCAAAGGCGATGGAAAGAATCTGGCTGATGGTGGGACCGGTCTGCTGAATGAAATTTTTGGGCCCGCCGCCGCCGAGTTCCACAAAGCCCGTGCCGCCTGCTGAAAAGGCTAAGGCTGCGGAATCCAACACATCTTTCCTGCCTGAAAACATCACCGGAAAGCCTTCCCGATGGCACCGGGCAAGATTCATGGCAATCGAATGATTGGTAAAAGAATCCCAGAAAATCGGTACGCCGATTTTGGCTGCTGCTGCGGTCAGGCTTCTTTCAGGATGCGGCGCCTTTTCATTCACCCACAGCCCGAGCTGATAATTAAACTCCCAGCTTGCGGATCCCTCAGCTTCAAACGCATGATGCCGCTCTCTGACAAATCGGCGAATGATTTCATCCTGGGCTTCAAGGGTTTCTTTTTCCCGGATGCCGATGTCATAAATGCGGGTATCGCCGTGTTTTCTGAGCAGATCATCATCGCACTGCGGATGAATGGCTTTGACGGGCAGATCAAAGGCAAAATGAAGATCATGATAGATTTGCGCGCCGGTGGAACAGATCACATCAACAAATCCTGCCTCCAGAAGCGAAATCATCATTCCGCCCATGCCCCCGGCAATGCCTGCGCCGGCAATGCCGAGCCAGATCGTGTCGTTTTCACGGATCATCCGTCTGAAAAGTTCCGCGCCCCGGTAAACATTCCGGGCTTCAAAGCAGGTTTGTCCCATATATTGAATCAGTTCCGATACAGACATCTTCTGTCTGAGCGGCTGCGGGATAATATCAGGCGAATTGCAAAACAATGAACGGTGTTTCATAAATTCCTTTCCTGCGGCATATTGCCGCTTTTTCGTATTATTTTTTAAGCGTTAAGCAGTTGATGAAAAAATCTGTGCCTCGCGTCAGCGGGCGGAAACTCGTGAAAAACTAAGTTTCTTAAAGAAACTTAGTTTTTTGAACAGAGATAATACTGTGTAACTCCTAATTTTTTCAAAAAAAATTCTCTGAATTTTCCTGTTCCCGGTCAGAGCCCGGTAGCGGGAAAACGAAAAAAAAATAAGCTTGATATTCTGCAACATTCGGGTTATTTTTATTCAAAAACAGAGACGCAATATCTTGCGTCTCTACAGAACTTAAAAGTCAGACGGAGGCATCAATGCCGGTTCGTATCACGGTTATCAGCGGAAAATGTCAGGGAAATATCCACGAGATCGGACAGGATTTTCTTGTCGGAAAGACAACGCCTGAAGGTATCTGCCTCGGTGCATGGAATGCCATTGCCCCTTTTGTAACTGCGCTGCTTCTCGGAGGCGATCTTCCATCCGGAAAAGAAAAAGGGGTTATGAAAATTCATTGTCCTGACACAAAAGGCATTACCCTTGAGATCAAGCGGATTGAATAGGCAACTGTGCATCATGTTAAGTGTTTTCCCCCTTTTGCAGAACGGGTTTGTCTATTTTAAGCAGGGCCGTTTTACTGTCCGGAGTGCAAAAACGGGTGCTTATATGTCGCTGAGGGCTGAAAAGTTTTCGGCATTCGCCATCTTGTGTCAAAGCCCAGCGATTGCAGGATTTCAATTCCTTTTTCCATGTTCAGCCCCACGCTTTCCGCACTGTGGGAGTCATCGCCCGGAACGACGGCAATGCCTAATGCCGATGCCCGGCGCAGAATCGGCAGGGAAATATACGGCTCGCTTGCGCCTTTAGCCAGGGATCGGAGATTGAAATCAAGGATAAGATCAAGCGATCTGACACATTGCAGATTTCGTTCAATGCGTTCCCAAATCATCGGTTTTTCTATACGGGCGCGGTAGTCGGGATCAAAGATTCGGATGAGATCAAAATGCCCGACAACAGCGGGATGCAGGGCGTTTATCATCTCATATTGCAGATCGAAATACCGGCAAAAGAGCGCGTCGGTCCCCCCCGCAGACGCAGCAGCCTGTTCATATTCCGCAGGTGTGCAGTCATAAGCGATGTCATTGACATGATGCACAGAACCGACAATATAATCAGGGCGGAATTCGGCAATCAGTTTTCTGACAAAGGCTTCGGAACCGTTGCAGGTCTCAGTTTCAAATCCCGCAAGAATTTTTATGGAATCCGAGTATTTTGCCTG
Organism: Desulfatirhabdium butyrativorans; assembly: GCA_022736535.1. Taxonomy (GTDB): domain Bacteria; phylum Desulfobacterota; class Desulfobacteria; order Desulfobacterales; family JAIFKL01; genus JAIFKL01. Next base: position 11,519 of record DZCT01000102.1, read on the forward strand.
CAAATACCGACATCTTGACATATATCTGCCGAAGCGGACATAAAGCAGGTCCGCGTTCAAGCCTGCGGCTTTCTGATCTTCATAGAGAAAACGGTCATCCGGGGGCGGGATATGCTCTGTGACGCCGACCCAGACAAACCCGGCTTTTATATACGCGATGATGATGTCTTCGAGCAAATCCTGTGCATGATTGCAGAATTCGCCGCTGTGTCCGCCGTGAACGGAAACAAAATCCGCTGGTTTCATCTTTCGTAAAACCCTGTGTTCTCTGCGGGAAAATTTTGTTTCCCACAGAGTTCACAGAGAAGAAAAGCCCACAGAGAACACAGAGGGTTTTAAAAAAATCTCTGTGAACTCTGTGGTCTTTAAAACTCTGTGTCCTCTGCGGGAAAATTTTGTTTCCCGCTCTGTATCCTCTGCGGGAAACCCCTCTGTTAATGATCTGTTATAGGAGAAATAAAAAAGGGCTACGGCTCTTTAAGCCATAACCCTCTGATTTTATAACACTCTTCATTATTTAGATGCCAAAAGAATATGTATAGTAATCCAATTTCGGTTTTTTACGGCATATTTTCTGCATGTACGCCGTATTCCGTTTTCGGATAGCTGTCTGTGTCTGTCTGTGTCTGCGGCAAAAAACCGAAATCGGATCAGTATAATGATGGCGGAGAGACAGGGATTCGAACCCTGGGTGCAACTTTCGCCGCACACTCGCTTAGCAGGCGAGCGCCTTCGACCTACTCGGCCATCTCTCCGAATTTTTGATTGATGCTGTTGTTTTACTGGCGGAGGGAGTAGGATTTGAACCCACGGTGCCCTTGCGAACACAACGGCTTTCAAGGCCGCCGCCATCAACCCCTCGGCCATCCCTCCGAAATTTTCAGTCATTTTCATTTCCCGAAAATGAAACAATCTCTATAGCATTTTATAAACCGCACGTCAACCTTTTTTTTATTTTTTTGATAAATCGGATATCTGTCTGTGTCCGTCTGTGTGCGTCTGCTATTTTCAGCCGCAGACACACGCAGACATACACAGACAGAGCAGACAGTTTTTTATTTTTTGTCTGTGTCCGTCTGTGTCCGTCTGCGGCAAAAAAAGCAAAATCGGATCAGTATCATATTCTATATTCACAGCCCGAATCCCACGCCGGTCACGTCATCCTGCTGGTCTTCTCCGCCTTTGTGTGAGTAAAACGCGCCCAGCAATATTTCTTTCTGTTTTTCAAAAGACTGCCCAACATTTTCTGTCAGCAGGTCTGTCAGCTTTTTGCTCCCGAAACGTCGCCGGCGGTCCCCGC
>DZCT01000570.1 GCA_022736535.1 Desulfatirhabdium butyrativorans
TCCCATTTCACGCCCCACGCGCCCGGAACTTCGATGTTGCCGTCTTTGTCCCGTGCAAGCCATTCCGGGTGAATGGCATGAAGCCGGGCTGCCCAGCCGGTATGATTCAGCGCCACATCAAGAATCAGTTTTGCACTGCGGGCATGAACCGCGTCAACCAGCTCGATGAACTGCTCCATGGGCGTGGCTTTGGGATCAAACTGCGCCAGCGCTGGATCAACCGTGGTAAAACCCAGCGATGCGTAAGGACTCCCGAAACGCCCCATCCTGCCGTAAGTGGTGGGCGTGGGATGAATGGGGAGCAGTTGAATGATGCGGCACCCGAGTTCCTGTATAATAAAATCAAGTTCTTTTATCAGATCACGGAAGGTCCCGGAGGTGGGAATGACCGTATAACCGGCATTGTCAAGCGCGTGAATGCAGTGCTGCTGTTCGGGAGACGGGTTTGACTGCCCGCTTTTGTTGGGACCGAACTGGCGCACGAAGGCATTATAAATGATATTGGCGCAACAGGTATCCGCGGGTTTCACGTTGATAACCGTGTTCGGACCCTCGGACCAGAGCGGATCGCTTTCACCTTCCCGCAGAAAATAACACTTTGCTTCAAAATGCCCGACTTCGCAAAGCGGAAGGGAGATTTGATAGAATTGAGAATTGAGAATTGAGAATTGAGAAGTATTTCTCACTTCTAAATTCTCACTTCTCAATTCTCTGACCCCGAACCCCATTTCCCCATCAAACCAGTCCCGTCCCATCATGGGTTCGTCGTGAAGGACTTCCCGGATGATTTCTTTTCGTGCAGTTTGTGCATGACCGATATTGGTGCGAATCCATGCGGTTCCTTTCTCGTTTGCCGGGACAGAAAGGGTGAAAGTTTGGGTGTCGCCACGGAAGCGCAGTATCCGTGAACCGGGGGCAGGAATTTGGATAAGATGAATCGGATTTTTCATAATGGGAATACACCGCTATGTTTTTTGCCACGAATGAACACAAATTCAGCCACGAATAAAAAAACACGAATATCTCGTTCCCACGCTCCGCGTGGGAATGCAGCCCGGACGCTCCGCGTCCGCCTCCGGATACAAAAATGCAATTTCTGCACTCCGGACGTTCCCACGCGGAGCGTGGGAACAAGAAAAATATATCTTAATTCGTGAAAATTCGTGTCTATTCGTGGCTAAAAAAAACACACACTATTTTTTCTTTAGGATTTCAACTGTCATTTCAATCCGTTCTACGGGGTTATCTCTGGCGTCTCTTTTCTGGGAAACAATTTTATCCGCGGCTTCCATGCCGCTGACAGCTTCCCCGAAGACGGTATATTTGCCGTCAAGATAGGGCGCATCCGCCACGCAGATAAAAAACTGCGAGCCTGCGCTGTCCGGGCTTGCGGACCGAGCCATTGAAAGGATGCCTTTTTTGTGCGGCTTGGGGTTAAATTCCGCTTTCACGGAATACCCGGGACCGCCGGTTCCGTGTTTGGATTTGTCCGGGTCTTTGGAATTGGGATCACCGCCCTGAATCATAAATCCGGGAATGACACGGTGAAATGTGGTGCCGTTGTAAAATCCGCTTTTGGCAAGTTCGATGAAATTATTCACATGGTTGGGCGCAAGATCAGGGAAAAATTTCAGGGTGATGTCGCCGAATTTGGTATGAATGACCGCCGTGGTTTCAGCCATTGCCTGAATTTCCTCTTTGCTGAAGGTTTTGTTTTTCGGCGCATCGGCAAATGTCGGATGGACATTCGCCGTAAACAAAAAACACAGTGACACAATTGCAGTTACAAATTTTTTCATCAAATTCCTCCTTAGTTTCCTGTTTTTTTTCTCGTTACGAGGCTCTGCCTCGTAACGCACGGATGAGGCTCTGCCTCATTCCGAACCGTTGCGGCAGAGCCGCAATGAATCTGCTGTTACGAGGCAGAGCCTCGTAACAAGAACTTGACAGCCCTGCCCTCAAGGGGGGATTTTCTGATTGTCTGTCACCTGATTCCCCCTTTGAAGGGGGCAGGGGGATGTCTGTGCCTTAATTAAGATAATTATTCTAAACTTAAACCGCTAAAAATGCAATCCCAATTTTAACCGTCATCTGTGCCGGCAAAATGACCGTAGGGTTCAATCCCCTATGGTTGCCCTTATGCCCCTGCTCTGTCATTTGCCCTTATGCCCCCGCTCTGTCATTTCGAGCGGAGCGAGAAATCTTTCTGTTCGGAAGGGTAAGATTTCTCCTCACTCCGTTCGTCGAAATGACAATGCGGGAGATTATTCGTCGAAATGACAGACGGCAAGAGGCAGCGTAAGCACGGGGGCTTACCCCTACAAACCATAATTCACAGCTTGACTTTTATCACGAGATCAGATAAATATTTCGGTGTTCAAATAAGGAAAATGATTGTCGGCATGTAAGAAAAAGAAGGCTTTTGTGTATTGTCAAAAAAGGATATTTTCAATTTTATATTCCCATAAGGATTTTTATATTTTAAAGATATGTTGAAAGGAGGATTTTTATGAATGGATTTTTGAAACGGCAGGGGCTTTGTCTGATGAAGTCGGTAGCCGTAATCGTTTTGGCGATGGTGATGTTGCTTGGTGGGGATGGAGTATATGCAGAATCTGTCGGCGATAGTTGTTCAAATGAGGGAACCTGTATTTGTTCTGCTACTGGGCAGCAGATAATCTGCTTGGATGGAGAATGGGGACTATGTACCATGGGGTG
>DZCT01000103.1 GCA_022736535.1 Desulfatirhabdium butyrativorans
TTCTGTCTCACCTGTTCAGGCTTGATGATGAAATTCGACAAGTCGGGTCGGCTTGACAGAAATCCTGCAAATCCTCTAATCCTTTAATCAGGGTTCAGACAATGTTTAGCCTTTTCAGCGTGTCAATGAAATTCGACAAGTCGGGTCGGCTTGACAGAAATCCTGCAAATCCTTTAATCAGGTGAATCAGGGTTCAGACAATGTGGCGGGGGCGGAGTAGCGTAGGGTGGGCAGCAAGCTGCCCACCCTACAACTGACAGAAAAACAGAAAGGGTGGGTGGAGAGAAGCAAATGAATCATCCGATTATTGCGGTTTATGAAAAAGGGGTGCTGAAACCATTGATTCCATTGGAATTACCCGAACATACACAGGTACAGATTTACATAAAACAGATGTCCGCCTCCGAACATTCGGAAAACCGCCGCCGGGTAAAAGCGGCATTGATTGCGGCAGGGCTGAGTCTGCCCCTGTCTCAGCAGGAGATTTCCGCCCCTTGTTCCGAACTGTCTCCTGAACGGCGAGAGGAATTAGCCCGTCTCTTTGCGGAGGGGGGACCGCTCTCCGAGCTGATTATCGCCGAGAGAGATGAAAGCCATGCGTAATTATTATGCGGACAGCAGCGTTTTGGTCAAACGGCATGTGAATGAAACCGGTGCAAACTGGTTTCGGATGCTGTGCTGTCCTGCTGCCGGAAATGCGATAATTACTTCATGGATAAGCATGGTTGAGGTTTATAGCGCATTTAACCGCCGCTTACGGGAATCAGCTCTGAACCCGAATGACTATATACAGATTGCAAATGATTTTAAGGTAATATGTCTGAATGACTATGAACTGATCGAACTGAATCCGCCGATTGTCGAACGGTCAAAGCTTCTGCTGGAAAACCATCACCTGAGAGCGTATGATGCGGTTCAGTTGGCTACCGCTTTAATCGTCAATGAAACTTTACAACAGGCAGGTCTGATGTTGCTGACATTTCTTACGGCTGATGAACGGCTTCTGTCGGCTGCACAGAAAGAAAATTTGTCAACAGATAATCCGAACCTTCATTTGTGAAGGAGATTGAAGCGTATAAAATGTCTGAACTGTGATTCGTCTGATGATTTTGATTGCGCTGATTGACTGGCTGGGCGTGTATCATCTACAAGGATTGTGTATAAGCAGGGATTTTTTGTCCCGGAGGGACTTTCGACAATAGCCCGGCAATTTATTGCCGGGTTCGGTGTAAAAAGAATTTGTTGAGTCCCGTAGGAACGACTGAAACCGGCATGTTCATACCAATTCGCTGTCAAAAACGGTGTTCTCTGTAAAACCGCTTTTCAAGCGGTTTAAGCGGTTTGAAAAATCGCTTTACGGTCTGAAAAGACCGATCTTTGAAAGCGAATCGGTATCAGCCGTCCCTACGGGACTCGAACTGATTTGTCAATTCCGTTTCCCCGGCAATAAATTGCCAGGCTATTGTCGGGATGTCCCTACGGGACAAAAATCAGATAAATCAAACAAATCACAATCCCGTAGAGTGGAAGGAGCAATTAAAATGACAAACATAAGCATAGAGAAAATTCCGATTATTGTGGGCATCACAGGGCATCGTGATCTGTGCAAAGACGAGATCGGCGTCCTGTCCCAAAAAATACGGGAGGTCTTTCAACTCCTGCGGAAAGCATACCCGGACACGCCCCTGCTGCTGCTCACACCGCTGGCAGAGGGTGCAGACCGGCTGGCGGCAAACGTGGCAATAGCGGAAAAGATTGAATACATCGTGCCGCTGCCGCTTCCCCAAGCCGAATATCTCAAAGACTTTGCCACTCCGGAACTGAAAGCAGAGTTTCACAAACTGCTCGGAATGGCTAAGGATCATTTTGAATTGCCCATATTGGAGGGCAACACAGCAGAAAATATCGCAGATTACGGACCCCACCGGGATCGTCAGTATGCGTTGGTCGGCGCATACATTGCCCGGCATTGTCACATCCTGATTGCCCTGTGGGACGGGAAAGAGTTGAACAAAGTGGGCGGAACCTCTCAGGTAGTCAAATTCAGGCTTGAGGGAGATATGAAAGACCTTCCCGATAAATACAAACCCCCGAGAAATCCGCTGGATTTGCCGGACATCGGTCCCGTATGTCATATCAAAACTTCCCGGCAGTGCGGAGAAAAACCGTTGCTGGAAGCCGGACAGATAACGATTCTGTACCCGGAAAAGCCGCCGTAGCATGAGTTGAAATCCCTGCTTTCTGAGAGTCTGAACATGCTCAACACCTTCAATCAGGACGTGGAAGCCCATTCGGAACGCCTGAGCAAAGAGATTCTTGACTCTCAGGAACATCTTGTGCCAAAAGAAGTTCAGGATCGGCTGAGTGATCCCTTCCGCAAAATGCTGGCAATTTACGGTGAAGCCAATATCCTTGCCCGCTATTTTCAGACCCGGACACGGACAGCCATGAAGATTATATTTAGTTTGAGCCTGCTGATGGTGCTGTTTTACAGCCTTTATTCCAACGCGTGGCAGCATCCGGTTTTTCTCGGCATATATTTTCTCGCATTTATAGGCGCATGTTTGCAGTTCAATCGGGTGGAAAAGCAGGCATATCCGAGCAAATCTCTGGATTACCGTGCGCTTGCTGAAGGCTTGCGAGTTCAGATATTCTGGCTGCTGGTCGGCTTGGACAATGACGGCGCGGCGGATTTTTATCTCCGCAAACACCGGGGCGAACTGGACTGGATCCGGCTGGGCATCCGTGCCTTGTGCGTGCATAACTGGGTCAATGACAGACAAAGTATTGCTTTGGTGAAGCGGCATTGGGTGGAGCATCAGAAAGACTATTTTGAAAAAGCGGCTCCGGAAAATCGGGATAGTTTATCTTCTCAAAGAAGATGGGCAGACTGCCTGTTCTGTGCGGGTCTTATCATCGCAGGGCAGTTGCTGGGTTTCAATGCTTTTTTTCAAAAGATTCCTGTGCTTCATAATTTCATAATCATTCTGATCGGCTTTTTGCCTGCATTCGGAGCGGTGCTGCGGGCATATTCCCAAAAACGGGGATACGACGCGCACGCCAAGCAATATGCTTACATGGCGGGCTTGTTCGGGCGGGCAGACGCGGCTTTGGAGAAATACAAAGGCGACGAAGACCGGGGGCGTGAAGTTTTGCGGGAATTGGGCAAAGCCGCGTTGGAGGAAAACAGCGAATGGGTGCTGCTGCATCGGGAACGGACGCTGGAGATACCTAAGGGGACGTGATCTACAGGGATTGTGTATAAGCATGGATTTTTTTTGTCCCGAAGGGACATCCGGCAATAGCCCGGCAATTTATTGCCGGGTCCGGTGTAAAAAGGATTTTTTGAGTCCCGTAGGGACGACTGAGCGGCATCTTCGGCCGTCCCTACGGGACTGACAAACGGAGGGCGGGGAATTTTTCCCGGCAATGAATTGCCGGGCTATTGTCGGATGTCCCTCCGGGACAAAATCTTGAACAATTTAGCTCCGTAGGAGCGACATATTTGTAGCATCTCCGTAGGAGTGAAATATTTTTGTTTGAATATGAAAATTATATTTCGCCTCTACAAATCCGAGCGATCAATCGCCCGGCTAAAAGCTAAAGCACGCTGAAGCGTGCTGTGTAATCTGCGATGTCGGTTAAACCAGCCTGCTTTAGCTGGCTTGAGAGCCGATCTACAAATATGACGCTCCTACGGAGCTATTTCCGCAGAGATTGATGAAAATACATCTGTGATTATCCGAACCAGGCAATAAATTGCCGGACTATTACCGGCTGTCCCTCCGGGACAATTTAGGCGATCATGGCAAAAAAGAAATACTATGCAGTGGCGCGGGGACATAAACCCGGTATTTATGAGGAATGGTACGGAGAAAACGGTGCGGAAAGTCAGATCAATGCGTTTCCCGATGCGCTTTACAAAAGCTTCTCTGAGTGTAACGAAGCTGAAGAGTGGCTGAAGCATCCCACGATTCCGAAACGGAAAACAAAATCGCCGCCGCCCCCAAAAACTGAAAGCCGCGAACTAACAGCCACGAGCCAACCGCCAACCGCCGACCGCGTCATCATCTACACAGACGGCGGCTGTCTCGGCAACCCGGGACCGGGCGGTTACGGCATTGTGCTGCTTTACGGAACGCATCGGAAAGAATTATCCGGCAGCGCTCCGCAGACCACCAACAACCGCATGGAAATGACCGCCTGCATCGAGGCGTTAAACGCATTGAAGCGCAGATGCGCTGTAACGCTTTACAGTGATTCTTCATATATCGTGAACGGCGTCACAAAAGGCTGGGCAAAACGATGGCGGGCAAACAACTGGATGCGGAATAAAACCGAAGCGGCGGAAAATGCGGATTTATGGGAGCAGTTGCTTGAATTGTGCGAAAAACATGACGTGAGCTTTGTCTGGGTAAAGGGACACGCGGGCAATCCTGAAAATGAACGTTGCGACCAGCTTGCAAAACAGGCGGCAGGGAAATTCTGCGGGTGATTTTTTTGTCACGAATGTACACGAATTTGTTCACGAATGAAAGAACACGAATTAATTTGAATAAAAAATTCACAAATAGAAGAACACGAATTAATCTGAATAAAAAATTCACGAATGGAAGAACACGAATTAATTTGAATAAAAAAAATTGACGTTTTCACACTGAAGATTTAAAAAGGGAGAAGAGATCATGAGAGAAGCAGTCATCGTCAGCGCGGCGCGGACGCCGCTGGGAAGTTTTAACGGTTCTTTGGGAAATATCGGCGCCACAAAGCTGGGCGCAATGGTCATCGAAGCGGCAGTTCAGCGGGCAGGGATCAAAAAAGAAGAGGTGAACGAAGTCATCATGGGACAAGTGCTTCCCTGCGGCTACGGCCAGAACCCTGCAAAACAGGCGGCTGTGCTTGCCAATATGCCTTGGGAAGCCGAATGTATCACCGTCAACAAGGTCTGCGGATCCGCGTTGAAATCCGTAATGCTGGCGGCTCAGGCGATTCAGTTGGGCGATGCGGATGTGGTGGTCGCGGGCGGCATGGAGAACATGAGCCTTGCGCCGTATTATTTAGAAAAAGCCCGTAACGGATACCGCATGGGACACGGACAGCTTTTGGATCACATGATCCATGACGGTCTGTGGGACATTGTGAATGATTTCCACATGGGAATTTCCAATGAACTGTGTTCGGAAAGATACAGTGTCAGCCGTGAGGATCAGGATCGTTACGCTGCCGAGTCCTACCGCCGCGCGCTTGAAGCCATTCAGACCGGGAAATTCAAAGATGAAATCACGCCGGTGGAAATTCCGCAACGCAAAGGCGCGGCGGTTGTGTTCGGCAAGGATGAATGTCCGGTACCCACGCCTTATGAGACCCTTGCAAAGATGAAAGGCGCGTTTAAAAAAGACGGCGTAGGCACAGCCGGAAACGCGTCTATCATCAGCGACGGGGCTGCTGCCGTGGTGGTGATGGCAAAAGAAAAAGCCGAACAGCTCGGCTGCAAAATCATGGCAAGCATCGGCGCGCAGGCTTCTTACGGCATTGACATGAAATATGTGTTAGTCGCGCCGATATTGGCAATTCCCAAATGTCTGAAAAAAGAAGGCATTTCAAAACAGGACGTGGAACTTTACGAGATAAACGAGGCATTCAGCGGTTCTACGGTCGCAATATTGAAGGAATTGGAATTGGACCCGGCAAAGGTGAACGTAAACGGCGGCGCGGTCGCGCTGGGGCATCCCATCGGCGCAAGCGGCTGCCGGGTGCTGATTACGCTTTTGTATGAAATGATCCGACAGGACAAAAAAATCGGACTTGCCTCCCTCTGCCTCGGCGGCGGAGAGGCGGTCGCAATGATTGTGAAGCGATAAAAAAGGGTCAGAGGTCAGAGGTTCGGGGTGAGAGGATTTGCTATCGGACAATGACTACTGACAGAAAAAGGAGATAATTGATGGAAGTAAAAACTTTCGGTGTTATCGGCGCGGGACAGATGGGAAACGGCATTGCACAGGTTGCGGCAATGAGCGGCTTGAATGTTATCATGAACGACATCAAAGATGAGTTTGTGGAACGCGGGCTTGCAAATATCACAAAACTTTTGGGCAAAAGCGTCGAAAAAGGAAAGATGTCTGCCGGGGAAAAAGATGCGGTTATGGGACGCATCAAAACCAGCGTGAACATCAAAGACATGGCGGCTGCGGACTTTGTTGTGGAAGCGGCAACCGAGAATGAAACCCTGAAATTCGGGGTATTCAAAAACCTCGATGAAGTCTGTGCGCCGCATGTGATTCTGGCGACCAATACCTCGTCCATTCCCATCGGTCGGATTTCCGCCCAGACCAAAAGACCGGATAAAGTCATCGGTATGCACTTTATGAATCCTGTGCCGGTGATGAAGCTGGTGGAAGTCATCCGGGGGCTGGCGACATCGGATGAAACTTTCAAAACCACATGGGATTTGTCTGTGAAATTCGGCAAAACGCCGGCGCAGGCAAATGACTACCCTGGTTTTATCGCGAACCGGATTCTGCTGCCCATGATTAACGAGGCGGTTTTCTGCCTGTATCACAGCGTCGGCACCGCGGAAGATATTGACACCGTGATGAAACTCGGCATGAATCATCCCATGGGACCGCTGGCATTGGCAGACCTGATCGGATTGGACACCTGCCTTGCCATAATGGAAACCCTTTACAACGGGTTTAAAGATTCCAAATATCGCCCCTGCCCTCTGTTTCGGAAATACGTTGAAGCGGGCTGGCTCGGCAGAAAGACCGGACGCGGGTTTTACGAATACAAATAATTGAGAATTGAGGATTGAGAATTGAGAATTGTTTATTTCTCAATTCTCAATTCCAAGGGGGTTTTATGGCGGCAAAAAAAACAGAAAAGATCGTTTCAGTCGGAAGTAAAATAAAGAAAGTCAGAACAGAGAAAAATTTCACGCTTGAACAGGTTGCCAATCAGACCGGATTTTCAACCGAATATCTCAGAGATTTGGAAGCCGGAAACGTCATTCCGCCGGTAGGGACGCTGTTGCAGATTGCAAGAGCTTTGGAGATAGAATCCGGTTTTTTTCTGAAAGAACAGGAATCAACGCTTAAAGACCGTGTGGATGCTTACGCCAAGCGCACGGACAACTACGCCTATACCACGCTGACGCCCGGAGCGGAAAATAAGCACCTGAAAGCATTCCGGGTTACGATTGATTCCATGCAGAATCACAAAGGCGTGGGATACCAGCACGAAGGAGAGGAATTTGTTTATGTGCTGGGAGGCAAAGTTGAAATTACGGTGGGCGAAAATGTCAATACGCTGGGCGAGGGTGAATCGCTTCATTTTAATTCGGGAATCAAGCACATGCTGAGAAATGTCAGCGAGGAAAAGGCAGAACTTTTAGTCGTGATTTACGGACCGTAAGTGCAGAGCGGGTTTTAAACCCGCTTTACGATGTCGAAACGGACTGAAGAGTGAAGCACAAAAAACTGGAACACGAAAGCGCGAAAGAAGCGAAAAACACGAAATTAGCTCCTATATTTTATATATCTCGTTCCCGCGCGCCGCATCCCCATTCCGGAGTGCTAAAATGAAATTTTAGCAAAGCAAAAGCAAAAATTTCGCTACGCTCATTTTTGCACTCCGGAGATATTTTCCCACACAGCGGGCGGAATGAGGAAAATTCTCTTTCGTGGCTTTCGCAACTTTCGCACTTTCGTGGTAATCTTTTTTCGTGCTTCAATCTTCAATCAAAGGGGTGAATTATGTTTTTTAAGCTTACAGACGAACAACTCATGATTCAGTCTATGGTCAGAGAGTTTTCAAGAAAAGTCGTCGCGCCGACCGCCGCAGAGCGCGACAAAACCAAAGAATTTCCCGCAGACAATTTCAAAAAAATGGGCGAACTGGGCCTCATGGGAATGATGGTGCCGCCTGAGTACGGCGGCGAGGGAACAGACACCGTCAGTTATGTGCTTGCGCTTTCCGAAATCGCCTATTCATGCGCCTCCACCGCGGTTGTGATGTCCGTGCATAACTCCATTGTCTGCGAAAGTCTCAATAAATTCGCAACAGAGGCGCAGAAGAAAAAATATCTCCCCCGACTGACCTCTGCCGAATGGATCGGCGCGTTTGCCCTGACCGAACCCCATGCCGGTTCTGATCCGGTTTCTCAGGCAACCACCGCCGTGCGCGACGGCAAATTCTATGTTATCAACGGAAACAAGCGTTTTATCACTACCGGAAAAAATGCGGGATTGATCATTGTCACGGCAAAAACAGATGAATCCAAGAAGCATAAGGGCATCAGTGCTTTTCTCGTGGAAAACGGAACGCCGGGTCTGACAGTCGGTCATATTGAAGACAAGCTGGGATTGCGGGCTTCGGATACCACCGATCTGATTTTCGAGAATTGCCGCGTGCTTGCCGAAAACATGCTGGGCAAAGAAGGCGAGGGATTCAAAATTGCCATGACAGCGTTGGACTGCGGGCGCATCGGGATTGCCGCACAGTCCGTTGGGGTTGCCCGTGCCGCATTGGATGCCGCAGTGAAATATGTCAAAGAAAGAGATCAGTTCGGTCAGAAAGTTGCAAAATTTCAGGGCATTCGCTGGATGGTTGCGGACATGGCAACAGAAATCGAAGCCGCACAGCAGTTGATGTTCTCGGCGGCGGCAATGAAAGACAGGGGCGAGAAATATACGAAAGAGGCTTCGATGGCAAAGCTCTTTGCCTCCGAAATGGTCAACCGCATTACCGGAAAATGTCTCCAACTGCACGGCGGATACGGCTTCACCAAAGATTATCCTATCGAGCGTATGTACAGAGATGCACGGGTTTTTACGATTTATGAAGGCACTTCGGAAATTCAGCGCATTGTGATTTCAGATCAGATATTCAAAGACAAACGCCAGTCCTGAGTAGTTGTAGTAGGGTGGGCATTTCATGCCCACCCTACCGATTCTGATCCGGAGTGCTAAAATGAAATTTTAGCATAACTGCTAAAGTGCTAAAATTCGCTCCGCTCATTTCAGCACTCCGGAGTAGAATGGACTAGAATGACGTTCCCGGACAAGGCATGGGAACGAGAGTTCAACCGAGCAATTTATAAGATGATAAAAAAATGACTCAATTTCCGAATTTTGATAAAGAAGATTCTCTTTCCCGTCCCTGGGACACCATATTTCAAATTGCAACCCGGTTTCTGGCCTGGGGTTCATTATTTTCTATTCTTTATATTCTCAGGTCTTTTTTCTTACTCATCTTTTTTACCTTTGTTTTCGGATACATCCAAACCAGCGGTATTGCTCATCTTGAAAAGCTGATAAGAAACCGAACCCTGCGGGTGCTGTTTGTCGCAACAATATTTCTAAGCATACTGATTGCTGTCGGCATTTTTCTCGTGCCGAAAGTAAAAAGACAGACAGAAATTTTTATCGGTCAGTTTCCCAATTATATCATCCGGGTGGATAAAGAAATTTTTGAACTGGCAAATAAATATCCTTTTTTAAAAGAAGCGATACCGGAATTGAAAAAAGAAGAAATATCTTCTCAAACAGAGGACAGCAAGAAGTTAAAAAATTCTCCGACAGCATCTCTTTTTCAGCAATTTTTAGGATTTGGAGAAGATGCCGGGGCTTTCAAAAATGTAAATCAGATTATAGACACTCTGGGAGAAATCAGCGGCAGAATTGCGGCGATTACCTCGGCTTTTCTGCTTTCGCTGCTGTTTTCCTTTCTGATAGTGCTTGACTTGCCCAGATTGAGCAGGAGTGTGGCAGAAATTGAAAATACAAAACTCCGCTTTATTTATGCAGAGACAGCAGACACGATAAAGAGTTTTTCACAGGTGCTGGGGCGGGCGCTGGAGGCTCAGTTTCTGATTGCCATCGTAAACAGCATTTTGACCGCGATAGGCATATATCTGCTCGGTCTCGGTGAAAATGTGGCTTTTCTGTCGGTCATTGTATTTTTTTGCAGCTTTATTCCGGTGATGGGCATATTTATGAGTTCTGCCCCGATATGCCTGATTGCATTGCAGACATCCGGGCTGCAAATTATGATTCTTGCGATCATTTTGATTATTGTCATTCATATCATTGAAGGATATATATTGAATCCGAGAATTTACGGTTCATATATGCGTATCAACCCGGTGATTGTCTTAATCATCCTCACCATCGGCGGAAAGCTTTTTCATTTTTGGGGACTGCTCTTAGGCGTGCCGGTCTGTACCTATATTTTCGGATACGCCATTCGGACAAAACATGAAGAAGATGAGACAATTAAGAATCCCTAACAGCAGGCGGGGATGTAAGTCAGCAATGCTGTTAAGTTAAGCCTTCCGGAGTGCTGAAATGAGCGTAGCGAAATTTTAGCAAAAAAAATGCTAAAATTTCATTTTAGCACTCCGGATCAAACCCACAATCCCCCCTTGAGGGCAGTGCCGTCAGGTTCTTGTTGTTACGAGGCTCTGCCTCGTAACATCGGAAACAGCGGCTCTGCCGCAGCCCGGGATTTCGTCTCACAGTGCCGCAGCCGGGAATCCCTCCCGCCGGACTGCGGCAGAGCCTCGTAACGAGAAACTGAAAGAACTTAACAGCCATGCCCCTTTGAGGGGGGAGTTTGAAGTGTCCGCCCTTAACAACTTAACGGCATTGACCTAACCCCGCCCTACTTTGCGTCACATGAGTTACAGATTATGATGGAAGCAGTCATTTACATCGGCATACAGGCAAGCGGAAAATCCACGTTTTATAAGGAAAATTTCTTCAAAACGCATGTCAGAATCAATCTCGATATGCTCAAAACAAGACATCGTGAAAAACTGCTGTTTGAAGCATGTTTGCAGATGAAACAGTCATTTGTGATAGACAACACGAATCCCACCCGTAATGACAGAAACAGATATATTGCTCCTGCAAAAGACTCGGGATTTCACATCACAGGTTACTATTTCAGGTCGGATATTTCCTCGGCATTGTCCAGAAACAGCCGCCGGGAAGGGCGTGAACGCATACCGGAAAAAGGAGTAAGGGCGACTTCCTCACGTCTTGAACTGCCGTCATATAATGAAGGCTTTGATGAGCTTTACTATGTGATGATAGACGATGAGAAGAAATTTAAGGTTACGAAATGGAAGGAGACGAGCAGGAGCCGAACATGACAGGAGGAGGAATATGAGATGGGGCAGATAAATGAAATTTTTAAAGGTGATTGGTGGCAATGGTTTTTTTCGGGCATCGGAAACCCTTTGCTTAATATTCTTTTTGTTATGCTGATCCCCGGCGGATGGTTTTGGCATTCTCAAAAAAAGAGGACTGGGGCAAAAACAAAAGCGACTGGGGCAAAAAACAAAAGCGACAAAGCGGCGGCGCCTTCTTTTATCGCAATACTGACCCCGCTTCTGATATTTATCATTGTTCTCAGTTATATACAGGCCAATCCGGCAACAGAACCCAAAAGTCTTTGGGAGGCGATAATCGTCATTTTAGTGGCAATAGCCGCGGCTGCCGCAGTGTCAGTGATTGTCACAAAAACCTACACAGCAGTCAAAACCTGGGTCATTTTCCTTATTCTGATACCTGTTCTGAGCATGATGGCATCTGTGGCATCTGCTTGGTATATTTTGGGAAAGCCGTCATTTGTTGATCTTGTAAAACCGTTGGTATTGTGCCGAAGCGAATTGTCGCCTTCAAAAGATACACCGATAAAACCGTCTGAGCCTGAAAAGGGTGTTTCTGAACCCGGAAAGGATGCTGTGGACAGACAACCTTCTGATATGCCGAAAAAATCGGGGGATACATCAGAACTTGAGAGCGGGATAGAGCAAGGAACGACAGGGAAAGCCGATTTGACAGAACCTCGGCCAGGCCCGGGAAAAATTCCGGGAACTGTCCCTGAGGGATTTCATATCTCTGATGATTTCGGAATGAAATTCGTTTATATTCCCCCGGGAACTTTCATGATGGGAAGCTCGGAAAACGAACCGGGAAGAGATCGAGATGAAACACTGCACAGGGTAACACTGACACGGGGTTTTTATATGCAGACCACAGAAGTGACTCAGGGGCAGTGGAAGGAGGTCATGGGCGAAAATCCGTCCCGTTTCAAGGAATGCGGCGACGACTGCCCGGTTGAAACGGTTTCATGGGATGATGTGCAGGAATTTATAAAGAGCCTCAACCGTAAGGGCGAGGGATTGTATCGTCTTCCCACTGAAGCAGAGTGGGAATATGCGGCAAGGGCGGGCAGTGAGACCGCATATTGCTTTGGCAATGATGCGGCTGATCTGGGAAAATATGCGTGGTATGGGGAAAGCTGGGACGGAGGAACTCATCCGGTCGCACAGAAGCAGCCAAATGCGTGGGGACTGTATGATATGCACGGGAATGTCTGGGAATGGTGTCATGATTGGTACGGCAAATATCCTTCCGATACTGTCACCGATCCCACGGGTTCCGAGTCAGGCTCGGACCGGGTCAACCGTTGCGGTTCCTTCCTCAACACTGCCCGGTATTGCCGGTCCGCCAATCGTGGCAACTGGCGGCCACCCGGCTTTCGTGGCGGCTACCTCGGTTTTCGTCTTGTGAGGGAAGCACCTTAACCCTTTTGCACTTTTACCCTTTTACCCTTTTACGGGGGGTCAAGGGGGGCTTGCCCCCCTTGCGCGCGGCATTTTTTCGCACATTGTCTGAATCAGGATTTTCAGGATTTAAGGATTGGGGAGGATTTGTGTTCAGCGGTCAGAACAGCCTGTAGGGTGGGCAGCTTGCTGCCCACCTTCTGCTGCGCCTCAGCGGGCGGG
>DZCT01000104.1 GCA_022736535.1 Desulfatirhabdium butyrativorans
CGTTTTACGGTTTTTTTCGTGACTTTTTCCACAACCGCTTTTTTCCCCGCCAGCTCGTCAAGAATCGCTCTGACCAGGGTTTCATTCGGAATATGAATCTTTTTGCCGTCTTTTTTTGCCAGCTTTGCTGTAAAAGGCGGAGGAGAACCGCCTTCAAGCTGTACCTCCACGGACCAGTATTCTTCGGACTCGAATGCCTGAATCGCCCGTTCCCGTTCACAGATAATCCTGACCGACACCGACTGCACCCGGCCCGCGCTCAGTCCTCTTTTGACTTTGCGCCACAGCAGCGGCGAAATCTGGTATCCCACCAGCCGGTCTAAAATCCGCCGCGCCTGCTGCGCCTCGTATTTGGACTGATGAAGTTCCCGCGGGGAAGCCATTGCCTCCCGGACAGCGTTTTTTGTCAGTTCATGGAATTCCACCCGGTAAAAATTTCTGCCGTTTTTTTTCAGAATTTCTGCTGTGTGCCATGCAATTGCCTCGCCTTCCCGGTCCGGGTCGGGCGCAAGATAAATATCTGTCGTATCTTCAGCCGCTTTCTTCAATGATGTGACAATCTTCTGTTTCCCGTCAATAATTTTGTATTCCGGCTTGAAACCGTCTTCAATGTCAATTCCCATCTTTTTTTCGGGAAGGTCTTTGATATGACCGACAGTTGCGGCAATCTTGTAGTCATTGCCGAGGTATTTTTCCAGTGTTTTTACTTTTGTGGGTGATTCCACAATCACAAGTGATTTGTTGCTCACGATCTTATTTTCCTCTTATTTATATTCTTTTTCTGTCGGCGGACGCCAAAAATCGAGCAGATACTCAAACGTAACTCCCATTGTAATGTAATTGCTGGGCCATCCGAATATACCTATTTTATTAACAATGTTTGTTCTGTCCCAGATGATGATATTCCGCAGTTCATAACCTCTTTTCCGCAACTCTTCGATAAGTGAAACATGAATGGTGATTCTCTGATTTTCCCACCACATATCAGGTACATTTATGACGCAGTGCGCTTTGGGGCGCAGCAAGGGCAGCAGAGATTCAAAAATGTCGCCCATTGCTTTTGTGTAATCTTCTATGGACATTGTTCCGAGATCGCGCTCATCCTGAGAATATTGCTCCACGTTTCCGAGCTGTTCGTTATTCCGGTCCCGTCTGGATTTGTTTTTCCGTTTGCGGTTGAGCAGATTGGCATAAGGCGGCGATGTCCATATCAGACTTACGGCATCCTCTTCAATATACTTATGAATATTTCTTGCATCATCCTGAACGGCAACCTGTCTTGATTTGCTGAACAGATCCGCTTGCCGACGCAATCTGTTTTCGCACAGTTCTATGTAATGTTTCTGCAAATCAAAACCCGCGGCGTTTCTGTCTGTATCTCTTGCCGCAACGAGCGTTGTCCCGCTTCCGACAAAAGGATCGAGTATCAGTTCGCCTTTGTGGGAAAAAAGTTCTATGACTTTTTTTGAAAGCGAGATCGGAAAGGTTGCCGGATGAAGCTTCTTATCGCGCACATCTCGGGATTCATAAAAAAATTGCCATACGCCAAGCTGTGATTTCAGCCATTCTTTCGCAGTCATACAGTTGATATGGGTGGGACCGCAGCCGCAGGATCGTTTACAGCCGATATTCAATCTTTTTCCGTATTCAATACTGTCTTCTCTGATCACAAGGCAGGATGCCGCGAGTGAAGCATCGTCTGTTTCCGGTTTCTTTTTTTCAGTCATAGGTGACAACACTTTCCTTAATTATGCAATTTCAGTCCGCTGTGCAAAAAACAGTGATTCTTCCGAACACAGTGAGGAATCTTTTATGAATTCGCTTTCAAAATACAGGTCGCTCACGCGAGGCACGGATTTTTTCATCAACTGTGCAACTCCTATTCTGTTGAAAACAGTTTCCCGGGAGACTGCCGCACAATCCCTTTCAGTTCCAATTGAAGCAGAATGCCTGAGAGTTTCCCGGGTTCCATCGAAAGTTTCCTTATCAGATCATCTATATGAACCGGATAGGGACCCAGCGAATTGAACACCGCCAGCTCTTCCGGCAGCAGGGGCGGGAGAGTGTCTTTTGCCCCCTTTTGAAAAGACGATATTTTTTTTTCTGCAAGATGTTTTTGAATCAGCTCCGGGAGTTCTTCTGTAATATCTTTTGCATTTTCAACAAGCTTTGCTCCGGCTTTAATCAGTTTGTGGGTTCCGCTGCTTTTAAATGAGCGAATGTTTCCCGGGACGGCAAAGACCTCCCGTCCCTGTTCCGCTGCAAACCGGGCAGTAATCAGCGCACCGCTCCTTTGCCCCGCCTCCACCACCACCGTTCCCAGGGACATGCCGCTGATGACTCGGTTCCTTATGGGAAAGTGATAGGCTTCGGGACGGGCATTCAGAGGAAACTCCGAAATCACCGCGCCGTTTTCGGCGATTCTGTGAAAAAGCTTCTCATTTTCTGAGGGATAAATCTGCTCCAGACCGCTTCCCAAAACCGCCACTGTTCTTCCCCCGCTTTTCAGCGCGCCTTCATGGGCAGCAGTGTCAATCCCCCTTGCCATGCCGCTGACCACCGTAATTTTAAGGGAAGCCAGATCCCCGGACAGTTGCGAAGCCGCTGAAATTCCGTAGCGAGTCGGGCTCCGGGAGCCGACCACTGCAATATTTTCCGCAGAAGCGCCGAGTTTTCCGAAGACATAAAAAAAAGGCGGCGGATCCGCTATGCCAAGCAGCAGGGGCGGATATTCCGGGTCCGACAGGGTGACAATCCCGTAGCCCTTCTGCACGGCAAGAGCAGCTTCTTTTCTGTCCCGATCCGATATGCTATGTCTTCGGATGGCATTTATCAGCCGCAGGGACATGCCCTCAACTTCAAGAAGTTCCTCATCCGAGGCATTGAAGACTTGCTCCGGCAACTCAAAACGGTCTATCAGACGTTTGAAAAAATGATTGCCGATTCCCTCAACATTTTTCAATGCAAACCATGACAGAATTGTTTTCATCAGGCTGAAGCTTTGAGAAGTGAGAATTGAGAAGGGAGAATTGAACTGTCATTCCAAACGAAGTTCTGTCATTCCAAACGAAGTGAAGAATCTCAATTCTCAATTCTCAATTTATTTTTTCTTGTCACTTTCCTGCCATACAATCAGGATGGGACTTGCCACATAGACCGAGGAATAGGTACCTATGAGAATGCCCGCGGTCATTGCAAACGCAAAATCATGGATGATGCCGCCGCCCAGTATCAGCAGCGCAATTACCACTATCAGCGTGGTCCCGGATGTCAGCAGGGTGCGGCTGAGGGTTTCATTTATGCTTCGGTTGATCGTCTCTTTCAAAGGATTTTTCTGATATTTTTTCAGATTTTCACGGATACGGTCAAATACGATGATCGTATCATTCAGCGAATAGCCGATAATGGTCAGAATCGCCGCAATAATCGGCAGCGAGACTTCCTTCCCGAAAAGAGAAAACAGTCCGACGGTAATCGTCACATCGTGAATCAGCGCGACAATCGCGCCCATCGCATATTTCAGCCCCAGAACCCGGAACAGCACCAGCGTTATCATCAGGGCTGTTATAATCAGAATCGGAATGCTGAAACCGAGCCGGGAAACAGAGTAAACACAGAAAATCAGCACCCCTGCCATAATGCCGCTTTTGACCCATTGGGATTCAAAGCGCCCCGAGATGTAGATGGCGATAAAAAGCAGCGAATAAAATATCGCAAACAGGGCTTTTTCTCTCAAATCTTTCCCGACCTGCGGGCCCACCATCTCAATCCGGCGGATTTCCACATCCGCTTTGGCAGCTTTTTTTAATCCTTCCTGCAATTCTCTGGAGAATTTTTCATCAGCTGTTTCAGATTTATCCGTCTGAATCAGATATTCATTTTCTTTCTTTTCGCCGAAATGCTGAACAGACGCCTTATCGCCCAAGCCCGGAGCGCCGAGACCTGCGAGAGCGGATTTTACCTGTTCAGTGCTTACGGGAGACAGAAATTTGACCTGTATGAGCGTGCCGCCGGCAAAATCAACGCCGTATCTCAGACCGCCGTGAAAAATGATTGAAAGAATGCTGATCAGAATCATTGCGCCTGACGCCAGAAAGGCTGTCTTCATTTTGCCGACAAAATCAATATTGATACCGGATTTTATAAATTGCATGAATGTTGATTCCTCTTGTTATGGGGTGAGGGGTTCGAGGTAAGGGGTCAGAGGTTGCCTCTCACCCCTCACCTCGAACCTCTCACCTTTTCCCTAAATACTGACCGTTTTCACTTTCCGGTTTAACAGCAGATAGTCAAATACAATCCGTGTCACGACCAGCGCGGTAAATACGCTGGAGATAACGCCCAGACTCAGCGTTACGGCAAAGCCTTTTACCGGACCCGTTCCGAACTGAAACAGCACCAGTGCCGCAATCAGCGTCGTGACATTTGCATCGAGAATCGTCAGCGCCGCCCTTTCATAGCCGGCTTTCACAGCCGCGTGGAAGGTTTTCCCCAGCTCCGATTCTTCCCGTATCCGCTCAAAAATAAGCACGTTGGCGTCCACAGCCATACCGATGGTCAGAATGATGCCCGCCATGCCCGGAAGCGTCAGCGTTGCCTGAAACGCCGCAAGCCCCGCCGCAATCAGCAGAATATTCAGAATCAGCGCGGCGTCGGCAATCAAGCCTGCCGTGTTGTAATACATCACCATGAAGACCACCACCAGAATTCCGCCTACGGCCATGGAAATCAGGCCTTTTTTGATGGAATCCGAACCGAGAGAAGGACCCACGGTGCGTTCTTCAAGGATTTTCACCGGCGCGGGAAGCGCGCCCGCACGCAGCACAATGGACAAATCCCGCGCTTCATCCATGGTGAAATTCCCTGTGATTCTGGCTTCGCCGCCACCGATTTTTTCCTGAATCACCGGCGCGGAATAAATTTTTTTGTCCAAGACAATGGCAAGGCGTTTTTTCACATTTTCCTCGGTGATTCTCTCAAAAATCCTTGCGCCTTTTCTGTCAAACTTGATAGATACATAAGGTTCGTTATACTGAGAATCTATCTGAACTCTTGCATCTGTCAGATACGCGCCGGTCAGCAGCGAGTGTTTCTTTATCAGATAAGGCGTTTTGGTCATCCGGTTGGTTTCCCGGTCCTCCCGCACTTCATACAGCAGTTCATCGCCCGGGGGAATCTTTTTTTCTTTTTCAGCGGCAACCGGATCGTTCACTTCGTCCAACAGCTTAAATTCCAGAAGCGCGGTTTTGCCGATCAGGTCTTTTGCGCGCTGCGTGTCTTTGATGCCGGGCAGCTGGATCAGGATTCGTTTTTCGCCCTGCCTGCGGATATCCGGCTCGCTGACGCCGAACTGGTCAATGCGGTTTCTGATGGTTTCCAGCGCCTGCTGCACTGCCATCTGTTTGATATGTTCCCTTTCTTTATCCGGGATGTCCATGATCAGATTCAGAACGCCGTTATCCGAATGACGCGAAGCAATCCGCACTTCCCGGAACTCTTTGTCAAGGACTTTTTCAAATTTGTCGGCATCTTCCTGACTGCTTATTTTGACCGATATTTTGGTATTCTCCACCCGCTCGATGGAAATATTTCCGATGCGCTCCGTTTTTGCAAGCCCCCGCATCTCCTGAGTGATATGCTCGAGAGTGCTTTCCACAGCCTTTTCAGTATCCACCTCCAGCGCGAGGTGCATACCGCCCTGAAGGTCAAGCCCCAGGGCGATTTTCTTATGGGGCCACAGCTCCGGGTTGGCTGTGGGAAGAATATACACAACAGCGGCGACAATCAGCGCCGAAACCATAGCTGATTTCAATGAAAGACTCTTCAATGACAACTTCCTTTCATAAAAGTTTTTGTTTAAAAAGCTCCTGGTCGGCGGCTCTTAGCTCTCAGGCAATAATCAAGAGCCGAGAGCCGATAACCTATTTTGATTTCAGCGTTTCCGAATTTGAATCGCTTTTATCGTCTTTTTTCGGCGAAGGCTGGGATGCTGTCTGCGACAAAGATGCCACATATCCGCGATTGACCTTTACCCGCACTTTATCCGCAATTTCCACCGTTATCACCGATTCTTCAAGAGAGGTGATATTCCCGTAAATTCCGCCGTTTATCATTATCCGGTCTCCTTTTTTCAGATTCCGGACCATTTCCTGATGCTCCTTCTGCTTTTTCTGCTGGGGACGGATCAGCAGAAAATAAAAAATGACAAACATCAGGATCAGCGGAACAAATGCTGTAAATCCTCCCTGCGCCTGTCCGCCGGCTGCCCCGCCCTGTCCCATTGCATACGCGATACCCTCTGTCAAAATAAAACCTCCTTGCCGATTGGAATTATTATAAAAAAAATATTATCCGGTTTGAAACACGCGGTCAAAAATGCTGCTGATATACTTTAAATGATAGCCCACGTCAAATATTTCTTCAATTTTTTCCCTTCCCAGACGCTCGCAGATGAGCTTATCTGCCAGAATTAATTCCTTAAAATCTTTTTTTTCTTCCCATACCCGCATCGCCTGCCTCTGAACTGCTTTGTAAGCCTCTTCCCGGCTCACCCCTGCTTCTGCCAATGCCAGCAGAATCTGCTGTGAAAAAATCAGTCCTTTGAACCGGTTCATGTTTTCTTTCATGTTTTCAGGATACACGACCAATTTTTCAATGATGCCGGTTATCCGGTTGAGCATGTAATCCATGAGAATCGTGCTGTCGGGAGCGATGATTCTTTCCACAGACGAATGGCTGATGTCCCGTTCATGCCAGAGCGGAATGTTTTCCAGCGAAGCAAGCGCATTTGCCCGGATCACCCGCGCCAGCCCGCAGAGATTTTCGGCGCCGACAGGGTTGCGTTTGTGGGGCATGGCAGAAGAACCTTTCTGTCCTTTTGAAAAATATTCTTCGGCTTCAAGGACTTCGGTTCGCTGCAAATGCCGGATTTCAACCGCCATCTTTTCAAGAGAAGATGCCATGATCGCCAGCGTGGTGAAATACTCGGCATAGCGGTCTCTCTGCACAATCTGGGTGGACGCGGGCGCAGGCTTGAGTTCAAGTTCCCTGCAAACAAAAGCTTCCGCTTCCGGCGGAATATTGGCAAAAGTTCCGACCGCACCGGATATTTTTCCGTAACTGACGGTTTCCGTTGCCCGCTCAAAGCGTGTCCGATTCCGGCGCATTTCATCATACCAGACCGCCAGCTTGAGTCCGAAGGTGATCGGCTCCGCGTGAATGCCGTGGGAACGCCCGATCATCACCGTGTCTTTGTGTTCAAAGGCTTTTTTCATGATGACTTCCATCAGCCGGTCGCAGTCGTTGAGAATGATTTTGGCAGCCTGCCGGAGCAGACATGCCATGGCTGTGTCAAGAATGTCGGAAGATGTCAGCCCCAGATGAATATAGCGGGCATCGGGCCCCACATGCTCGGCAACATTTGTCAGAAAAGCGATCACGTCATGCTTGGTCTCCGCTTCGATTTCTTCGATTCTTTCCACGGAAAAAGCCGCTTTGTTTCGGATATTGTCCGCAGCTTCCCGGGGGATTTTTCCTATTTCCGCCATTGCCTCACAGGCAAGAATCTCCACTTTCAGCCATGTTGCATATCTGTTTTCGTCCGTCCAGATGTCAGCCATTATTTTTCGGGTGTAGCGTTTTATCATACTTTACAGAGTTCTCCTTCATAAAGGGTTCGGGGTTCGGGGTCAGAGGGTGTCATGAACCCCGAACCGCTGACCTTTTTCCTTTTTCTCTTCGCTGATTCTTATATGCGGCTTTGAATTTGAAAATCTGAAACAGACAGATCGCTGTTTCCCCAATCCACCTGTGCATCAAGCAATGCCGCTGCTTCTTTTACTTTCTCCCCAACCTCATCATAGTCGCTTCCCGCCCTGTCAAAAAAAGCAGACACCTGTTTGTCAATATAATTGATGTGATCCCGCCGTCTTTCCTGATCTGCATACGCGGTACGGATGATAACAGGGATTGTTTTAGAAATTTTCCGGATTTCTTCTAAGACTTCTTTTCCCTTCATGTCATTTTTAGGAAATTGAAGATCAGGAACAATGATGAATTTCTTCGTCAGGTTCTGAGAAACAAACTGCCATGCTTCAGCAGACTTTGTAAAGGGGTGAACTTCTGAAAATTCTTCCTGCAAAAAAATCATCAGCGGATCATCATCTGTAAGATTATCATCTGCAACGATAATTTCTATATTATGATTCACAGCTTATTCCTCTTTTTTAAAAGGAAGGCTGATTTGAAATGTTGTTCCGGTCGGTTCGAATTCACTTTCTGCCAAAATGATTTCTCCGTTCAACTGCTTAATCCTGCTGTCTGCGATCCATAAACCCAATCCGCTTCCGCCTTCCTCAGCAGTCGTTGTAAAGTATATTTCAAAAATTTTTTCTTTATGTTCGTCTTTTATTCCGATACCGTTATCCGAAAAAATAATAATCAGTTTATCAGCATCAGCAGCACCCGTACATTTTATAATTTTATTCTCCCTGTTTTTCAATGCTTTGATGGAATTATCAATTAACTGTTGCAGAATATCCTCAAAACATTTTCTCGCAATAACCAGAATCAGAGATTCTCTTATCTCCACGACTGGACGAATGTTTTCCTGAGAAAACCTGAAGCTGTTTTCCTCAAACACATTTTCTGTCACCGCTTTCATATCAGTTTCATAAGGTTCTGTATCAGCTTTAGAGAAACTGAGCGCATATTCAACTGCCTGATTCATACCGATCATATGATGATATATATTTTTTGCCATCATTTTAAACTTATCAATGTATCTTTCATCCGGGAAACGGTCTGCCAGAAATTTTGCCCTGTCTTTTATCTGTCCTATTTTTGTCTTGACAGCATGAGCAAGCATTCCTGCAAATTCCTGAAGTGAAAGCATGCTCAGATACAGACTTTCTTTTCTTTTAAACTCCTTTTTTAATTCCTCCGTAGCGTTAATTCCTTTTTTTAATGAAATCTTTATCTTTCGTGCCTCTTTTTTTAAAATATCCAAATCATCTTTTACAGCAGGATGCTTCTTTTCAATTTCCTTAATACGCTCAGTAAATGTTTCTATTTCATCCGTTGCGGTTTTAAGTTCCTGACCAGCCTTCTCCTGTTTAACATCTTTACGATATTTCAGGTATTTTTCCAGTTCATGAATCTGGGCAATAATGAACTCTTTAAAATCATTGTATTCATTATTTATTACAAAATCCTGTCTGGCAGTTGCATCAATGATCTTCGGATTCAGGTCTTTTGTAATTTCTATAATGCCGACCAAATCTCTGGAACTCACCTTTTCAAAAAAACCGGAATATCTCCGTTTATCAATACCCGGAATATCCCGTTTTTTATCCCGAGCCGCTTCTTGTTCAGCAAAGGGAGTTGTAATAACACCGTTTCTGTAAACTTTTATTCCGTCAATAAAATCTTCAAACCGAGTTCCTTTATACGTCTTTTTAAACTTCCCTTTGGCATACTGATCGAAATAATATAAGCGGAACTTTATAAATCCGAATGAAGGCTTTTCTCTTGAAACTGTTATGAGTTTCCCCTTGTCATGTTTTATAATTTCCTGAGTCTGACTGTTTAAATCATATTCAAGAGAAAATTCTTGCGACACAAATTCTTGAATAGATATGCTTGTTACTATTCTCTCTTTATAGGATTCATATTCATTTGAGCGGATAACGATATTGAAAGGATATGCCAAATTATTTAAAGGAGAAATCAGCTTTGATAATTCTTTATATAATCTGTCAATATCATATTCTGTCCATATTTCTCTGACAGATGAAATAATCAGTTCCGTCCCCTTTTCATTTTTTTCTGATTTTTCCGCCCAGAGTTTATTGGGAATATCGGTAAAATATTTAGTTTCATTTCTGTCAAATAATTTCAATTGTTCCGTTGAAATGTTTTCATATTCAGTCCAGTCAATTTCAAGAATATTTCTGATATTCCGATCCGTTTTTTTTGTACGCAATAGAAGTTTTGAACCCAATTTTCTCCACTGCAAACCGCCCGATCCCTTTTTCACCGATATATGTTCTATTGTAAGGCGGATATGATACAAGTTTTTTTCTTTTGCTGCTTGTCCCGACTACCATCCAACTGTTTTTTATATCATCATCGGACATACCTGTTCCGTCATCTCTGATAATGATTCTGCTGTGTTCAGATATTGATCCGACATTGTGAAACTCAATCCGTACATTCTCTGCATTGGCATCATAGCAGTTTTTGACAAGTTCAAAAACTGCGGTAATCCTGTCTGTAATCAGTTCCCGTCCGATCAGTCTGAATGTGCTGATATCGAACTGCCAATTGACTGTCTGAATATTATTCTGCATACGTTTCATCCAAATGTAAGCCGGATAATCCTCTTAAAAATTTTTTCTGCCGTCACAGGGGCGGCACAGCGTTTCCGATCTGCTGCTGCATAGAATCGAGAGTACCCTGAAATATAAAATCATCATGGAAACTCTGTAATCTTGCTGCTTCCCGAATTGATAATCCTCGGTCTTCAAAAGGATGGATCAGCATATTCTTACGATAATTTGCTATCACAACTGAAGGTTTTTCAGGATCAAGTCTTCGATAGATACCCGTATGGCAGCGATTTTTGTCTTTGTAATTCCCGATCAGTTCATCGGGAATTGCAGACCAGTTCTGTCCCTGTTTTATATATTTATAGCGTTCAATAACATAATCTTTATTTTTTGAGACATAATTCTGCTTTGCGGACTTGGAGTTATGCCTCATCAGTTCAGCATAGCCGCTTAATAATTCAATATTTTTATATGGCAGTTCATCTGTTTTATCTCCGTTTTTCAGGCTCGGAAGGTCAGATAAGGCTTCGCCGACAGTTACTGTTTTGTTCTCTGTATAAGAAATATTGAAAGGTATTCCTTTATTGTTCCCGATCATAAAAAATCGTTTTCTGATCTGAGGCACTCCGAAATCAGCGGAATTAAGAACATCTGCAAACAAATTTTTATATCCGATGTCTGTCATAGCCTGCGACAGTTCGTTTGCCAATTTTCCTTTATGAAATCGGGAAAAGCCTTCAACATTTTCAAACACAAACCAATCGGGTTTCAACTGCGCTGTAAAACGGATAAATTCTTTGAACATTCCATTCCGGAGGTTATTGAAATCCTCATTTCTTTTTGTAAAAGAAATCGAAAATCCCTGACACGGCGGTCCCCCGAACAGAATAAACGGACGGCGCATCATATTTTCAGGATCAACTTTTCTTATATCTTCCTGAATAATTTGAGTTTTTCTGAAATTAAAGGTATAAGTACGGCTGAAATATTTATTGATTTCCACAGCAGATATAACCTGAATGCCTGCTTTTTCAGCGCCGAGGCTCATGCCGCCGGCTCCGCTGAATATATCTATTCCTGTCAAGGTATTTTCGGTTCTGCCTTTCATAACCCATTTTACTTCTTTCTTGAAATGCTTTCTTTATTCTGCTGCTGACATTCTGTCAGATATTTCGGTGTCTCTTTTTTATCAGATTACTTTGAATGTATGCCCCAGTTTTTACACAGAATAAGGAAATTATCCGGTCTCTCATCGGGGGAAAGCAGAAAAGCTTAACGATGTGATTCCGAACGCAGTGAAGAATCTGAAGCCGATCTTATACCAATCTTATTAAAATCGGTCGCCCGCCTCGCTCGAAACGACAGAAACACCCTGCCGAAATATCTGCAGGGATTGTGTATAAGCAAGGATTACAGCTTCGCTGCTGTGCAGAAAATCCCTGCTTATACACAATCCCTGCAGATTTTCGCTAAAACAGATGCGGGAAGCTTATTTACCTGCAATGCCTATTGCGCCGCCGGAATCCAGACTGTTTTTCCGTCAAACCGGACACGGCTGACGGTTTTGCAATCAAGCTGATTCAGCATGGAAAATGCCCGCTTGAGATCAAAGACAACAATCTTGCTCAGGGGATGAATGATGTTCAGATCAACATCCAATTTGTGTTCCCGCAGATTGTAAATATAAACCATGTCTTCGGAAAATTTCAAAATTTTCCCCACGCCGGAGCTGCGGCCCGCTCTCGGTTCATCTGCAAAAGATGTAAGAGACACTCCTTTGTTTTTAAAATATTCTTTCAGAAAGTTAAAATGGATATTCCACACATTGTCCCCGTGCCGAACCACATAAATGCCGTAAACCTGATCCGTATCTTCTGTGTCTGCGGAAGCCCGGCTTGAAACAGATACACCTTGCGGCGGAATACTCATTCTGAATATTTTTTTCTTCAAAGGCTTATTCTGAGCCGTTTCAGCGGCGGATTTTTCCGCGACGCTCCCGGCGGGTGCCGGCGCTTCAGCAGACGATGCGGCATCCGGTTTTTTCACAAGGTCTTTCTCTGTAACCTGTCCTTCTTTTGCCTGAATTTTATCTATAATTTCCTGCATGGGAACAGCAGAGTCCGCAATTTTTAAAGATTCATCCGGTTTGACAACCATGTCAAGCCCCTTGTCAATGCCGTACTGTTCCTTGCGCTGCTCCATTGTTTCCTTAACCCGGGGATCCGTTTCCAGCTTGCCGTAATCAATAACTTTTTCAGGCAGCTCCACTTTCTTTGAAACCCTCCCGGCTGCAACGGATTTTTCAGAAATACTTTTTTCATCAGGAGGCTGCTTCCACCAGAACCATAACCCTCCTAAAATACTTGTCATGATGACAGCAAACATCATAACGCCTTTGAAGGCTCTGTCCGGTTTCGGCGAATGTTTTCTTAAATCTTTTTCCCGCAT
>DZCT01000105.1 GCA_022736535.1 Desulfatirhabdium butyrativorans
AGAAAGGACACACCATGAAAAAAATACGCTTTTTTATGATTCTCATCCTCTGGCTGATTTCAACTCAGCCGGTGTATGCGCTGACCATCGTAAATTTCAGTCCCGAACTTATTGATCCGGATACAGGGAAATTCGATATTGTCATTGAAATGGGAAAAGATGGAACTGGAAAAGACGAGGATATCGGCGGGTTTCAGTTCGATCTCATTTATGACACTGCTGTCATCACCGTTGACAGTATCATACTGAGCGATTTTCTGGGAGAAACCGGAAGAACGGTCTGGAAACCGCTTCTGGATATTGATATTTTTCAGGGAATTGTGACTTTCGGCGCATTCACCAGTCCGCCGGGTGACAGTGCTGTAAACGGTCCGGTCGGAAAAGGTACGCTGGCAACCGTGACTTTTTCTGTGAAAAATCAGAATGACGGAAAGCTCTCTTTTGACCTGAACCGCTCATGGATTATCAACACGGCGGGAGATGCGGTTCCGGCGCAGTGGGGAAACGGTCTTATCACGCAGACATGCACAATAAGGGTGACGCCCCCGGTCAACGGAACAATCACACCCTCCGGCGATGTCATTGTGAAAAAGGGTTCGGATCAGACTTTCATCATAAGCCCTGCGGACTGTCATTATATCGTAAGTGTCAGCGTGGACGGTCAGCCGGTCGACGCGGCGACGAGTTATACTTTTGAAAATGTCACCGAAGATCACACGCTTGGGGCTGATTTTGCTGTGAATACCTATACAGTCACGCCTTCAGTTTCAGGAACAGGCGGAAATATCTCTCCTTCGACTCCCGTAACCGTAACTTGCGGTCAGTCTCAGACCTTCACGCTGACGCCTCAGAATACCTCTCCCGATCAGTGTTATCATATTTCAGGGCTTTCCGTTGACGGTGTTGCGGTCAGCCTGACAAATTCCTACACTTTTGAAAATGTGCGCTCCGCTCGCACGATAAGCGCGGGCTTTGCGCTGAACAGTTATGTTCTGACTCCCGAAGCCGGACCCGGGGGCGGCATTTCGCCTTCCGAGCCGGTGACGCTGATCTGCGGCAGTCAGAAGTTCGACATCATACCGGATACGCAGAACGGTTATCAGATCAAAGAGGTTATCGTTGACGGCAAATCGCTCGGCGCGGTCAATTCTTACACTTTTTCCGCGGATAATCCGGCGCAAGGCAGTCACAGCATCAAAGCTGTTTTTGTTCCTCCCGGATTTCACATCATACAGGCGGACGCCGGCGCCGGCGGAACGATTTCTCCTGCGGGTGAGGTGAAAGTCGGACACGGAGAGGATCAGACATTTGAAATAAAGGCTCCGGACTGCTTTCGTATCAAAGAAGTCATTGCAGACGGCGTTTCTCAGGGAGCAATAAGTTCCTATACTTTTCCGAATGTGACAGCCAATCACATCATTCACGCCGATTTTGAAAAGGACGCATACACCATAAAGACTGTCACAAATGAGGGCGGAACGGTCACTCCCTCCGGCGATGTGAAAGCGGAATGCGGACAGGAGATATGCTTCACCTTTAAGCCGGATGAATGCCATCACATCGCAGATGTTAAAATAGACGATGTTTCAGTCGGGGTGAAGGAATCTTACTGCTTCAGCAATCTGAGAGGAAATCATAAAATAGAGGCTGTATTTGCCGTCAACACCTACACCGTCACAGCCAGTGTCGAAGGCAGCGGAAGCATTTCTCCTTCCGGCGTTGTGCCTGTCGCCTGCGGAGAAGACATCACTTTCACCGTCACACCGAAAGACGAAAAACACCCTGTCAGCGATGTGAGAGTCAACAGCTTATCGGTCGGTGCGGTAGGTGAGTATTCCTTTGAAAATGTAAAGACAGACGGTAACAGAATCCATGCGGTGTTTGCCCAACTCGTCAACATCACCGCTGAAAAAGGCGGAACAGTCGCTCCCTCCGGTGAAATAACCGTGCCGCACGGAGAAAATCAGAGGATCACGATAAGGCCTGACGAGTGTTATCGGATAAAAGAGGTCACAGCAGATGAAAAATCGGTGACAGCGGATGTCAGAACCGATGAAAACGGAACGCAGTTTTACGATCTGAAGGTGACGGACGATCACGATGTAAAGGTTGCATTTGAACGGACTGTGATTGCCGGAGATGTTGACAATGACGGAAACGTCGGTCTGAGCGATGCGGTTTCAATTATTCAGATGCTTTCCGGTCAATCAAAACGGTCGCTTGAACTCTGTGCGGATGTGGACGGAGACAAAAAAATAGGGATAGAAGAAGTCATTTATATCCTCAGAATTCTGTCGCCGGATAACGCCTGCAATCCTTCTGTCACTGTCGGAAAGGGTGGAAACGCCAATCTGGGCGATGCGATTTCAATTATGCAGATGCTTTCCGGTCAGCCAGTTACGGACACCAAACCGGTTACTGTCTGTGCGGATGTGAACGGAGACAAAAAAATAGGGACGGAAGAACTCATTTATATCCTTAACATTCTGTTGCAGGATAAACAGAACTGAATGTGTGCATAAGTGATTTCCGAAACGCTTTCGGGGGGAAATTCCCGAAGGCGTTTTTATTTTTAAATCTCTATTGAAAATATACTCCAACAGACCGCAGAAAAAAACGCTGTGTTCTCTGCGGAAATTTTTGTTTCCCACAGAGTTCACAGAGAAGATAAAGACCACAGAGATCACAGAGGGTTAAAAAATTCTGTGTCCTCTGCGGGTTTTTTCCACCTCTGTGTCCTCTGTGGGAAACCCTCTGTGAACTCTGTGGGAAAAAAACAGCTTAACAAAATATTATATAAACTCAAAAGGGATTCGGTGCAACGCACAAAATATTTAAACGCTTTTTATTTTTACTTTGTCAACTTAACTTTCCGCATGTCATTCTGAGCGTAGCGAAGAATCTCACCCCTTCCGCACCGAGACCCTTCGCTCCGCTCAGGGTGACATCTCCGGGAAAGTTGACAAAGTAAAATTATCAAAACCAGCGAAAAAATTCCCCTGCCGATAAAAGTTGCTTGACTGTTTTGTTTAACTGTCCTAATGATTATCAGAATTTTTCGCTTTCCGGAAGAAAACCGATATGATACGGCAAATAGTGAAAATTACTTGTAACTAATTTAAAAACAAATAAAAATATTCACGCTACCGGACATTTTTTCAGATACTTCTGCTGAAACAGACACAAAACGGCTTGAGTCTGATCTTAGCCGGGGCGTTTTACAGTAAAACGATTTTGCAAATCGTTTTTTTAATAGATACTTCTGCTGAAACAGACACAAAACGGCTTGAGTCTGATCTTAGCCGGGGCGTTTTACAGTAAAACGATTTTGCAAATCGTTTTTTTAATAAATGCTTTAAATCTTTAATATTATGATACCATACAGGAGTTGAAATATGAAAGCCTATGAATTTCCTGTGAGAGTGATGCCCGGCGGAACAATACAGTTGCCGGACGCTCTTTCAAAACAAATTCCGACAACTCAGCATGTCAGGGTTATTATCCTTGTAAATGACCCTGAAGATGCGGAAGAAAAAGCGGATTGGAACCGCCTGACATCAGAGCAGTTTTTGGCGGGTTACAGCAATGACGATGAGGCTTATGACAGGATTTGATGATGGAAAACGATGAATCCGGCGATATTATTTTGATATTATTTCCTTTTTCAGATGCAGCGGGCGTAAAGCGCAGACCTGCTTTGATTATTTCAGACTGCGGAGATGAGGATGTTATTGTTGCCCGAATTTCAAGCCGGTCTGCTCAGGGTGTGTTTGATGTGGAACTTTCCGACTGGCGGTTATCCGGTTTGCTGTTCCCTTCGACTGTCCGTATCAATAAGCTGGCAACCTTGCAAAAACGGCTGATTGAACGCCGGCTCGGAAAATTGACAGAAAAAGACCGTGTTCGGGTACATGACGCCATGCAGGAGATTTGTTCGGCAATCTGATAAACCAGCGAAAAAATTCCCCTGCCGATAAAAGTTGCTTGACTGTTTTGTTTAAGTGTCCTAATTTTACTTTGTCAACTTAACTTTCCGCATGTCATTCTGAGCGGCAAATGTCATTCTGAGCGCAGCGAAGAATCTCACCCCTTCCGCACCGAGACCCTTCGCTCCGCTCAGGGTGACATCTCCGGGAAAGTTGACAAAGTAAAACTAATGATGAATCGTTATTTTGAAAACTTTACGGCTCAGGCAGTCGGGCTTTGCGTTTTGGAAAAAGACAGATTGCCGGGTTTTTATCAGTGTCATACTGAATCTCTATTGAAAGTATCCTCTCATTTTCTTTCCCACAGAGGACACAGAGCGTGAAAAAACCACAGAGAACACAGAGTCTTTAAAATCTCTGTGCGCTCTGTGTATTCTCTGTGAACTCTGTGGGAAAAAAATATCATATAAAGTCAAAAGAGATTCGGTGTCATTCTGAGCGCGGCGAAGAATCTCCGCCGTTGTTGCAGGATGGGATTCTTCGTTGCATTCAGAATGAGATAAGGGCTCGGCTTATGACGGCGGACACAAATTCGGAAATCACAAAGCACTGTAACAAATTATAGGATAAAAACCGTTTGCAGACACGGATTGACAAATTATAACAATTTGATATTTATAAATTATTATCAGAAAGAAACCCTATGACCCTTCAAGTTTATCAGCAGGCATTGTCGGCTATGAAAAGCCGCGGCGGCCCCTATTCAGGCATGGATGTACCCGAATTTTATGCGATGATTGAATATCTTTTTACGCCCGAAGAAGCCGAAGTCAATAATGCACTGGAACGAAAACCGGCGAGTGCAAAAGAGATCGCGGTCAAAATGAACCGCGACGAACATGAAATCAGAGGACGCCTTGAAGCAATGGCAGATAAAGGTCTCTGTGCGACATTTGACGCAGATGGCGTCCGCTTATATCAGGGCTTGCCGTTTATGCCGGGCATTATGGAATATCAGTTTTTTTCCGGGGGAAAAACAGAGCGGCATAAAAAAGCTGCAAGGCTCATCCACGAATACAAGAAAGCATACGAGGCGGCAAGGGGCATTGAAAAAATATCCTTCCCGCTGACCCGCGTGATTCCTGTCAACAAGAGCATCCCTGCCGCCAATGTGATTCACACCTACGATCAGGTTGCCGCTTATATAGAGAAATATGACACAATATGCGTGGGTGCATGTTACTGTCGCCACGAAGCGCAACTGAGAGGTGAAGATATTCACGGAATGCCTATGGAAGTCTGTATGTGGTTCGGGAATCTTGCCGAATATATGATTGAACGGTTAGGAGGAAGAAAAGTAACAAAACAGGAAGCCGGGGAAATCCTGAATCAGACAGAAAAAGCGGGGCTGGTTCACATGAGCCGCAACACCACCGAGGATATTTCTTTTGTGTGCAACTGTGACCGCTGGCATTGCGAAGTTATTTCTCAGGTTTTGAAACAGCCTGCGCCGGGCAGGGTTTTTAATTCCGGATATGAACCGATGTTTGACCCGGAGCTTTGCACGGCTTGTGAAACCTGCATTGAACGCTGTCCGCCTGAGGCGCTGAAAATGGGGGAAAACAATATCCCTTCAGTAAATCCTGACAGATGCTTCGGCTGTGCGGTCTGTGCACGCGGATGCCCTGAAGAAGCCATTAAAATGTCGCCTAAACCTGATTTCCCGACTCCTCCGAAAAATGTTAAAGAGCTGACCATGCAGATAAAGCATCACGGGATGAAGAAATAATTTCTAACGGCTTAATTTCTATATAAAATAAAAAAATGCAATATCCGAGAATCATTATTTCCGCACTGCGGGGAGGCGCCGGCAAGACGCTGGTTTCCCTTGGAATCGCCGCGGCATGGCGTCAGCATGAAATTCGCGTCTCGCCTTTTAAAAAGGGACCGGACTATATTGACGCCGAATGGCTGACGCTGGCTGCCGGAAAAACCTGTCATCATTTGGATACCTTCCTGATGAAGCCGGAAGTCCTTATCTATTCATTTCTCTCCAACGCATCGGGAATTTCGCTGATCGAGGGCAATCGGGGGCTTTACGACGGCACAGACATGGAAGGCGCCACCAGCACCGCAGAACTTGCAAAACTGCTTTCCGCTCCGGTCATCATGTGCATTGACTGCACAAAATCCACCCGCACCATGGCCGCAGCCGTGCTGGGCTGTATTCATTTTGATCCGAATGTTCGCATCAGGGGGGTGATTTTGAACCGGGTCGCCAGAGCCAGACATGAGAACATTCTTCAGAAAAGCATTGAATATCATTGCGGTATTCCGGTGGTGGGCGCAGTTCCGAAACTGCACAAGGAAAGTTTTCCCGAACGGCACATGGGGCTTGTTCCCACCGCGGAACACAGGTG
Source organism: Desulfatirhabdium butyrativorans (assembly GCA_022736535.1). Classification (GTDB taxonomy): domain Bacteria; phylum Desulfobacterota; class Desulfobacteria; order Desulfobacterales; family JAIFKL01; genus JAIFKL01. Next base: position 6,347 of record DZCT01000105.1, read on the forward strand.
GACGCAGGATTCTGTGAATGCCGCCTCCCAGATTGCGGAGCAGTATCTTGATTTGAATGCGATTGCACGAATTGCCCGTAATGCTCCGAATTTTCAATGCAAAGAAAATATTCCGGCTACAAATATGTCGCCTCTACGAGGATTTAGCCCGCAGTCATCTGAATCAGCCGGGCTTAGAATCGGCGTTGTGCGGGATTCTGCTTTTCAGTTTTACTACCCGGAAAATATCGAGATGCTGGTTTCGCAGGGTGCGGAAATTGTGTTTCTGAATGCGCTGAAAGATTTGTCAATTCCCGCAGTGGATGCGATTTACATCGGGGGCGGATTTCCGGAAACCCATGCGGACAAACTCGCTGAAAATGCAGCTTTCCGAAATGAATTAAAAGTGTTGGCGGAAAGAGGACTTCCGATTTACGCCGAATGCGGGGGGCTGATGTATCTCGGCGAAGAACTGATTCTTGACGGGATTTCTTATCCCATGGCCGGCGTGCTGCCTATAATTTTCGGCTTTTCCAAAAGACCGCAGGGACACGGTTACACGGTTGTCAGCGTTGAGAGGGAAAATCCCTATTTCAAGGTCGGGGCGGAAATCCGGGGACATGAATTTCATTATTCAAACGTGCTGGAATGGCGGGGAAATGATGAGGATATGGCATTTTCGATGAAGCGGGGAACCGGTATATGCCACAACCGAGACGGGATATGTTACAAAAATGTGCTTGCCACCTACACCCATATCCACTCGCTGGGAACGCCGGAATGGGCGGAAGCGATGGTCAGAAATGCAGCCGCATATCGCAGCAGAACCTATTGACAATATAGAAAAAGAATTAATCAAAGCTGTTTCCGCCTCGCAGACAAGATTCACGCCCCCCGCGCTTGAAAAAATGCTGTGTGAAAAATTTGCGACAGGAAAAAAACAGGCGAAATCTATCCTGAAAAACCTTGTGGCAAAAGGAGAACTTGCCTACACCTACCGATACGGCTGCACCTTTCTGGAACTGTCTTTTTCCAAGCCGGTCCGCATTTCGGAATTTATTGTTCTGAGACCTCCGGGCATTTCTTATGACGCCGATCCGGAAACAGTTGTGATTGAAATTATGTCCGGCGCGTCTTTCGGAACAGGCAGACATCCGACCACCCGGCTGGCGCTCAAAGGCGTTGAATACGCAGTAAAAAAATCCGGAGCTTTTCTGCATAAAAAAGAAACACGTCTGCTTGACATCGGAACCGGTTCGGGTGTTCTGGCGATTGCCGCAGTTCTGCTGGGGATTGAAAAAGGCATCGGCATAGACATAGACCTGTGCGCCATCGCGGAAGCCAAAGAGAATGTCAGGATAAACGGCTTGAACAGCAGAATTGAAATTTATGACCTGCCCGTGGAAGAAATTCACAGCCCTTTTTCGCTGATTATCGCCAATCTGCGGTATCCGACCCTCGCAAGGCTGTTTGCACACATCTGTGAAATTACGGAACCGGGCGCTCATGCGGTTCTCTCCGGCATCAAAACAGATGAAATTCCGGATTTACTTGATATTTATACAGAAAAACACTTCACACAGGAATGGAGCGCGATTGAAAAAGACTGGGCAGGACTTGTGTTGAAAAAGACAGGGCAGTCACCCTGAAATCCTAAGGTGGCTGCCCTGTTATTTACTTGACAACGCTGCTATTTATCCTTGCCGGGATGGCATTTTGTGCAGGTTTCAGGAGCATTCTTGTTCCCTGCTTTCTTATTGGCTTCCTTATGGCATCCTTTGCAATTCTCATGGACAGCCTCGGCGTGATATTCCAGTTCTTCTTTCTTGGAAAGCTTCGGCGCATCCTTTCCTTTGGCTTTTTCGCCCGGTTTCTTGTGACATTCAATACAACCCTGGACGTTATCGCCCTCTTTCAACTCTTTGAGCGCCTCGCCTTTGTCATTGTGATGACAGTCGCCGCAGGTTGCCTTGTAGTCAGTCGCGTGCTTTTTGTGCGTGAACTCAACGATACCTTTGGTGTGTTTTTCATAAGCTTTGTTTTCCATTTTAACCACATCCGGCACCGCGGTTCCGGCATTAATCGCAGCCACGACAAACAGCGTCGCAAGACCGGCAATCACCATCAGCAGCAAATACTTTTTTCCCATTCTTTCACCTCTTTTTCTGTTTTTTTAAAACCGGTTGTTTCAAACCGATAAATATCTCAAAATTCTTAATTCAGGACTATATTTATCAGGTGAAAAAAGTTATGTCAATAACAAAAATCAGATAAAAATCTGTTAATTCTTTACCCGCTGCTTTTTTCTTTGCTTTTATCAGACACCGGACATCGGAATTTGTTCAGTTTGAAACGGAAAAAGTCTGAACCCTGATTCACATGATGAAAGGATTTGCAGGATTTCTGTCAAACCTTTCAGGCTTCTCGGATTTCACAGACTCTGCCTGAAGCGGCAAAACCGAAATCATGCAAATCCTTTCATCCTTTCATCCTTTCATCCTTTCATCAGGGTTCAGACTGTTTTCATCTAATCCTGTGAATCAGGCTCTCAGATGCTTGTTTTCAGAAAACTCTGATCCGGAGATTTCTGTTTTTCCTTTTTTTTCTCCGGTTTCGGCGGCGCTTCGATTTTAGTGACAAGTTTTCCTTTGTCTTCATCATCTTCTTCCGAAAGCAGATAGCTCGTATCCCCCGGCTGCATTCCCATGACCATCACTTCAATAACAGCCTGAATGTCGCTCGGTCTCATGCCGTCCCGGATCGCAATCTTTACAGCAGCTTTTATCTGATTTTTCCGCTCCCGTGTTTTTTTCGCCGCCACTTCGTTCCCGCGAGTTTCTGTTAAAATTGCTTTTTCAATTACCGGCTCCCAGGCGTCAGGCGTCAGTCTGCATTTTTCTTTAATTTCTTTTGTAATTTCAGAAATCTTTTTTCTCAGTTGAATGATCTTGTCCAACAGGGATTGCAGATGTTCGCCGCTTTCAGTATCTGAAAGCAAAGCTTCGATAATCCGCTCTTCCGGCGACAGTCCGAGAATTTTAGCCAAGAGTATTTTGTGATTCATTTTTCCGCATCATCTTTTTCTTCTTCCGCCAATTCCTGCGACTTCTTTTTTCCGAATATTTTTGAACCGATAATACTCATTTCATAAAGTATCATCAAAGGAATTGCCATCATGACCTGACTGATGACATCGGGCGGCGTCAGGACAGCCGCCACGATAAAATTCAGCAAAATGGCGTATTTTCTGTTTTTCTTTAAATAATCAACGGTGGTAATTCCCAGCCGGACTAAAAATACGAGAATAAGCGGCAGTTCAAATGCCAGCCCGAACGCCAGCAGCATTTTTGCAGAAAAGCTCAAATACTCCCGCATGGACGGCAGGGGGCGTATGGTTTCCGAAGCAAATCCGAGAAAAAATTTAAATCCGACCGGAAAAACAATGAAATAGCCGAACATCGCGCCGCCGATAAAGAAAAATGAAGAAAGAAATACAATGGGAAGCATGGTGCGCTTTTCATCGCCATACAATCCTGGCGCGACAAACATCCAGAATTGATATAAAATCACAGGAGACGCCAGCATCAGCCCTGCCAGAAAAGCGACTTTCAGATAGGTGAAAAAAGCCTCTGCAATGCCGGTGAAAACAAGCTTTTCGCCTGTTTCCATCACCTCAATCAGCGGACGGGTCAGAATTTCAAACAGTATTTCTTTAAAGCCGTAAGCAATCAAAAATCCGATAATTATGGCAACCGCGCAGACGATGAGGCGGTTGCGAAGCTCCTCCAGATGTTCGAGAAAAGGAAGTTTGTCATCTTCTTTCATCATCATTTTTCCGCAATTCCTTCCGATTTCTCCGCTTTAAGAAGATTTTTTTCTTCACCCGGAGGGACTGAAACAGCCGATGTCTTGTTTTCAGATTCTGATTTCATTTCAATCGGTTTCTTCATGTCATTGTTCATATCGCTGAAAGCTTTTCTGACTTCTCTCAATTCAGTGTCAACCGTGTCAATCCCCATGGATTCTTTTAATTCGGTTGTCGCTTTTCTGAATTCGCCGATGGCTCTGCCCAAAGATTTCCCAAGGTCGGGAAGCTTTTTGGGACCGATGACAATCAGTGCCACCACCAGAATCAGAATCAATTCAGGCATACCGATGCCGAACATATAAGAACTCCTTATTGTTGAGTTTTATCATCTCAGTCTGAACCGCAAAGATATTTTAAGCGCAAAGGTCACAAAGAATAATTCTGTGTCCTTTCTCGTTCCCACGCGGAGCGTCAATGCCGTCAAGCTGACAATTCCGTAGGTCGGGGTGAGCCTGCGAACCCCGACATCATCCGGCAGGTGTCGGGGTTCGCAGGCTCACCCCGACCTACATTTTTCTCTTAACTTAATGCCATTGACGCAGAGCGTGGAAATAAGAGCCAAGCCCCCCTAACCTCTCACCCCTAACCCCTAACCCCTTTTCAACACCAGCACATAAATATTTCCCCTGTGCCGCAGATGGCCGGCGGCAATTTCCGCATAATCGCCGCTGCCCCAGAACAAATCCATGCGCCCGGGTCCTTTGATTGCGCCGCCCGTGTCCTGATGCAGCACAAAGCGGGTGCAGTCTGTCCACCGGACAATCTTGCCCGAAGCGTCGGTCAGCGGCTTCTGGGTTTCAATATAAGCCAGTACGCTCATGGGAAAAACGCTTCTGTCCACTGCCGCAGACCTCCCCGGCGTGAGCGTAAAATTCAGCGCGCCCCGGGGTCCCTCTTTTCCCGGACTGAAAAATACATAGCTGGAATTGTAGTTTAAAATCTCGTCTGCTTCATCAGGATGTTCCCGGAGATATTCCCGAATCTTCTGCATGGACATGTCTTCTTTTGAGATTTTTCCGCTTTCAATCAGCAGCTTGCCGATGCTCCGATACGCTCGCCCGTTCTGGTTCTCATAATTGACGTTGATGATACCGCCGCTGTCAAGCGCAATCTTCCCTGAACCCTGAATCTGAAGAAAGAAAAGGTCTGTCCGGTCATTCACCCATGCGATGATGTCCGCTCTGCCTTCCAGCACGCCTTTTTCTTCGATTTCCCTGCGCTCGTAATAGGGAACAAAAGTGCTGTCCGCAAGTCTGCCGGTGATTTTTTTTCCCTTAAATTCCTGAGAAAAAAGAGACAGATCAATGCTCATCAGATCATCGGGCGGGGCATAGACCGGGAATCTGTATTCGCCGCTCTGATAAAGACTTCCCTGCAAAAGCGGTTCATAGTATCCGGTAAACAGAACCGGCAATTCTTCGCCGCTTCCCACAGATTTGTAAACCACATAATTTGCTTGGATAAATCTTCTCAGTTCATGCGATGGCGGCTTTGTGCGGATGAAATTCAGAAAATGCTCCAATGAACGGCGGATATGTGCGGCATCAAACTGATCTTCTCCGAACTGAAACATTCTGTCAGCCGGTATTTTCCTCAGATATTCGATGCTTCGGGAAATGCCGTTTTGCAGACCGTCATAAGCCATATCATCATAAAAAACAGGATATTGTTCATAAGCAATCTTTACGAGGGGAAATTTCGGAGTCAGCTTGACAGCGCATCCGCCCGCCATCAGACACAAGCCGTAAACAATGATGATAAAAAATACAAATCGTTTCATTACCTATTTCTCGCTACAAATATGGCGCATCTGCGATGCTCTCTATTTCTCACTTCTCAATTCTCAATTCTCACTTCTCAATTCTCAATTCTTCTGAATTTCCCGCTTTTTCCGCCGGATTTTTCCACAAGCATGATGTCGGAAATCCGCATGGCTCTGTCGGATGATTTGCACATATCGTAAATGGTCAGCGCGGCGACAGACACGGCGGTGAGGGCTTCCATTTCAACTCCCGTCTGTCCGATGATGCGGACCGAAGCCTCAATCACGATAGCATTTTCAGCTTTATTCGGGAAAAAGTCAACCTGAACATGCGTGATGTTCAGAGGATGACACATCGGAATCAGTTCCCAAGTTTTTTTTGCCGCCATGATGCCGGCAATCCGTGCGGTTTCAAGGACATTTCCTTTTTTTACGGTCTGGTTCTGTATGTTCTCATAAGTCTCCGGCTGCATGAAAACCGTGCCGCGGGCAAGGGCAATCCGCAGACTCGGTTCTTTGTCCGAGACATCCACCATCCGCACCCGTCCCTCTCCGTCAATGTGGGTAAATTCAGACATCGTGTCTTATCCTTCAAATATAGGAGTTATGCACTTGAGATTCTCCGTTCCCATGCTCCGCGTGGGAACGTCCCCCGGCTACGGCTCCGGGAATGCGGCTGTGTCTGTCCGGGGGCGGGCTGCGCGTCCGGGCGGCATTCCCACGCGGAGCGTGGGAACGAGATCAACTGCGTAACTCATACGGTATTAATACTTGCTCAGAATCTGCTCATTTTTTTCAATCAGTTCCTGCCGTCT
>DZCT01000106.1 GCA_022736535.1 Desulfatirhabdium butyrativorans
CGCAAAAATATAAGCTGACAGAAATGCGCCTTTTCGGTTCCAAAGCACGCGGAGAATTTGTCCGTATTTCCGGCGTAAACAGAACAATTGAAGAGGACATTTTTGATTTGGCGTATGAGGCGGAACTGAAACACGGCTGTTTAATTGATATTTTTGTTTTTGATGACAATGCCTTCAACGGAATTCATTTCTGGACCCCGGTTTATCAGAAGATTCTGCAGGAAGGAGTCGTTATATGAACGACGATGCAAAAAATGCTTTAATCAGCTACCGGACGGAAAGAGCAGCCGAGTCAATTAAAGCTGCTCAGTTGATGATTGACAATGCCATGCTGACTCCGGCAATGAACAGAATTTACTATAGTGATCCAATTTTGGTTTTTTACGGCATATTTTTTGCATGTATGCCGTATTCCGGTTTCAGATATCTGTCTGTGTCCGTCTGTGTGCGTCTGTGGCAAAAAAACAAAAAAGATAAGTTGCGGGGTATTGTAAGCCACAGACGCACACAGACGGACACAGACAGACAACTGAAAACTAATGGGTAAAAAAGAATGTGAGTGAAAGAATAATTCCTGATAATCCTTTGGAATTTATCCGGCAATGTGTTCGGCAACGGAAAATACAATGGACATATCATGTCAATATGCGGCTGAAAGCCAGAGGAATTTTACGGGAGACAATTGTCTCATCTCTTTCTGAATATGAAGTTATCGAGGAATATCCGAATGATAAATATTTTCCAAGTTATCTGATTTATTCCCGGTATCAGGATATTGTTTTTCATGTGTTGTTCGCCGCGGATGCCGAAGCTGGAAATGTGCGTGTGATAACAGCATATATGCCGGGTTCTGATGAATGGAAAGAGGATTTGAAAACAAGGAGATGACAGCAGTGAAATGCCATATATGCGGGGCAAAGATGGAACACATCATTACCGACCTGCCTTTCAAAACAGATCAGACATCAATTATAATTTTAAAGGATCTGCCGGTATCACAGTGCAGCGGATGCCGTGAATATCTGTTGGACGATTTTGTGATGGAACATGTGGAAGAGATTCTTGAACAGACTGATAAATCGGCAGAATTGGAGATTCTTAACTACCCGAAACAGTTTACGCCGGCGCTGAATTCATCGCTGGTACCGCCCCGGGAGAAAGCGGCTGAACGGGAACAAGTAAAAAAAGGAAATATGGTGCTATAATGTTCTTGACTGAATTGGAAAACAAGCTGATAAAACCGCTCCCGAGATTGGACAAATTAAGACTTATTGCAGATATTACGAAGATGTTGCAGGAAGAAGAGGAAAGCGCGGAGAAATTTTTCAGGAGAAGAGCCGTGTATCCGGTCATGACACCGACAATCACGCCGGATGACAGTTCATATAACGTTGCGTTTCAGCTTCAGAAACTTTGGGGGGATCATAACAAAGCATGAAGTATCACTACACCTGTTCCCCTGCATTTCCCCACCTGCGCGGAGGGACACAGACAGAAAGAATGAGAGATAAGTCGGATAAAATATTTTTAATTTTTTGTCTGTGTTCGTCTGTGTGGCTCTGTGGCAAAAAAATAAGTTGCGGGGTATTGTAAGCCACAGACACACGCAGACAGACACAGACAAAAAGAATGGATAAGCAGAGATGACAGATCGTTAGATTTTGTCTGTGTTCGTCTGTGGCAAAAAAAACAGGAAAGTCGTCATGAGAAAAGACAGAATTCGTGCTGTCAGGGTTATCAGCCTGCACGGACAGGACAGTGATTCGGATTTGCAGGACACCACTCCGTCTGAAAGAATCGGTATGATGTGGCAGGTGACACTTGACGCATGGGCATTCAAAGGAGAGCCAGTTGCTGAATCCGGACTTCCGAGACATATTGTCAATATTCAACGAGGAAAAAGTTGAGTATCTGATTGTGGGAGCATACGCTCTGGCTGCTCACGGATTTGTAAGGGCAACCGGAGACATTGATCTCTGGATAAGATGTTCCGAAGAAAATGCGGAACGTGTTATCAGTTCTTTGATAAAATTCGGGGCTCCGCTGTTTGGCATCACAACGGATGATCTGAAAAAGCCTGACCTGATTTTTCAGATCGGCATTGCTCCGAGACGCATTGATATTCTGACCTCAATTGACGGAGTAACATTTGAAGAAGCCTGGGCTATGCGAAAAGAAATCACCGTCGAAGATATGAGTGTGCAAATTATCAGCCGTCCGCATCTTCTCCAAAATAAGAAAAAAGCCGGACGTCCCAAAGACAAAGCAGATGTGGCATGGCTGGAAAAGGAGAATTAGTCATATGGTGGGCAAAAGCAGAGCGTTACTCACCTCGGTGAACTGATTTTTCAGTTATGGAAAAAGAAGATATCAGAAAATTACTCAAACCTGTTATATGGGATTACCATACTGATCCGTACGAGGTGTTTGAAGCTGCCTCAGGCAGAAAAGAGCGGGCAGGATACCCTTTTATCTCACCGGTGGTACCGCACTCAGCAGGGGATATTTTAAGCAAAGGATTGAGATAAGATGACGGATAAACAGACAAATGACATCCTTATTGAATTAAAGAATAAAATATCGCAAAAATATAAGCTGACAGAAATGCGCCTTTTCGGTTCCAAAGCACGCGGAGAGAGTGACGCTCATTCAGACATTGATATATTTGTCCGTATTTCCGGCGTAAACAGAACAATTGAAGAGGACATTTTTGATTTGGCGTATGAGGCGGAACTGAAACACGGCTGTTTAATTGATATTTTTGTTTTTGATGACAATGCCTTCAACGGAATTCATTTCTGGACCCCGGTTTATCAGAAGATTCTGCAGGAAGGAGTCGTTATATGAACGACGATGCAAAAAATGCTTTAATCAGCTACCGGACGGAAAGAGCAGCCGAGTCAATTAAAGCTGCTCAGTTGATGATTGACAATGCCATGCTGACTCCGGCAATGAACAGAATTTACTATGCCATGTTTTATGCTGTACAGGCTGTTCTGATAACAAAAAACGCCTCTTTTTCAAAACACGGTCAGGTCAAAGGGTATTTTAACAAAGAGTTTGTTCATAAAGGAGTTTTCTCTGTACAGTGGGGAAAAATATACAATCAGGTGTTTGAATATCGGCAAAAATTTGATTATGTTGATTTTGAGGTTCCGACGGCTGAGATGGTCAATGAATTTATTCAACATGCCAAAGACTTTATCGGAGAAGTGAAATCATTTCTGGATTGCCAGCGTGTTAAATGAGATTCAGGACTATTTTTTTAAAACAGGATAATATCAAGACAAATGTAGCAGGAAATGATTCGACTCCTTGTTGTCACCAATCTTTTTCACCCGGACTTCGGCGGCGGCGCCGCTGTGTTCAGCGATTTATGCTATGCGCTTGCCGAACGCGGCTTTGATGTTACGGTACAATGTGCCTATCCGTATTATCCTGAATGGAAAGACAAAAGCGGCACTAACGGATGGAGAATTTTTTGCCATAAAGACAAGGGCGTAAAAGTCGAGCGTCACGGATTGTTCATCCCCGGCAACCCGAATTCTCTCTTGCAACGACTCTTATATGAGGCATCGTTCTTTTTCTCACTCCTGCGTTCATTGCCGAAAGCACGAAAAGATTTTGATGTAATCATGGTTTTTTGTCCGCTTGTCGCTTCGGTGGCTTACGCCTCATGTCGCAAATTGTTCTATGGCACACCGTTTTGGCTGAGTATTCAGGACCTTTCGGCGGAAGCGGCTGAGGCTTCCGGAATATCGAAATCAGCAGCAATCAACCGGCTTTTCAGATGGATACAGACTTTGATTTTCAATCAGGCAGATATTTGGAGCAGCATTTCACCGGTGATGATTGAACGATTAAAACATATCGTTCAAAAAAATCAGCCGATTCTGTATCAGCCGAACTGGGTTCATGTCTCGCTGCTTGAACAGATTGACGCTTTGCCTGAAAAAACAGGGCGAAGTATTTCTCACCCTGTAAAACTTCTGTATGCAGGAAATATCGGAAAAAAGCAGGATTTGCTCCGTTTTTGCAAGGCGTTGAAGCAAAGCGATGCCCAGTTTGAATTCCGCATTCATGCTGACGGAGGAGAGGCTGGAAATCTTCAGCAATGGATAAAACAAAGTTGCGACAAACGGTTCCGGTTTAACCATTTTCTTGATGAATCAGGATTCGCTCAAGTCTTGCATGATGCGGATATGTTCGTGATCACTGAAAAACAGGGCAGCGGCGGCGCATTTATTCCGAGCAAACTGATTCCCGGAATCCGATCCGGCACGCCGATTCTTGCAATATGCGATGTTGCGACGCCGTTGGGACAGGAAATGCAGCAGACAAAAGCGGGTTATCGCTTCTCATGGTCTCAGCTTCCGCAGTTATCTGATTTTATAAACAATCTTCCAACTAATAAGGACTATCCGACATGGCAGAAGAATGCTCTTGCCCGAAGCGCATTTTATGACAGGGACAAAATCATATCGCAATTTGAGACAGTGTTGCGGAGTATTGTGAGCCACAGACCCACGCAGACAGACACAGACGGAAAGAATGGGAGATAATTGGGATAAAACATTTTCAGTTTTTTTGTCTGTGTATGTCTGTGTGTGTCTGTGGCAAAAAAATATAATCCACAAAAAGAGGAAGTGAAAAAAATGATTGAAAGCATAAGAAATGAGATTGCGGGATATATTCACGGGCTATCCGAAAAACAGCTTCGTCAGGTACTCCGGTATATCAGGGAAATGTCATCAGTTCAATCCCATAAAATAAACTTCATCAATACCCAAAAAAAATGCACATTCGTTGAAGAATATATCGGAGGCGTTTCACACGGTTCTTTAGCCGCTGATATTGATGAAGAACTCTATGGATAAAGGAATTTTTGTTGACACATGGGGATGGCTGACGCTGAGAGACAGAAAGGAAAAAAACATACAGAAGCCTCTCAGCTTTTCTGCAATCATATCTCCCGTAACCGGCTGATTTACACTACAGATTATGTATTGGATGAAACTTTCACGCTGTTCTTCAAAAGGCTTTCATCCTTTAAGGCGCAAAGTTCTGCCGATCTGATTCTCAACGCTATTTATGATGGTCAGATTCAGTTGGAACGGATTTCGCCGGACCGGTTTCAGACAACGTGTGAATTTCGGAAAAGATTTCAGGACAAGCCTTCAATCTCATTTACAGACCTAAGTTCTATGGTGGTCATGCAGGAACTGGATATTCAGCATATTCTTACAGGAGATGCCCATTTTACTCATGTAAATCTCGGTTTTCTGGTTATTCCAGAAATTTATTGACCCATCTTAACTGCCTGAGAATATTATAAGCCACAGACACACACAGACAGAAAGAACGGGAGACAATTGGGATAAAACATTTTCAGTTTTTTGTCTGTGTTCGTCTGTGTGTGTCTGTGGCAAAAAAAAATATAAGCCACAGACCCACGCAGACAGACACAGACGGAAAGAACGGGAGATAATTGGGATAAAACATTTTCAGTTTTTTGTCTGTGTTCGTCTGTGTGTGTCTGTGGCAAAAAATAAAGGCAACTGAATGGAACTGAATGATATTACTTACAAGATAAACGGCGCAGTATTTGAGGTAAACTGGATTCTCGGTGCCGGTTTTCTTGAAAAAGTCTATGAAAAAGCGATGCTTATTGAGCTGCAAGAGCGGGGCTTAAAAGCTAAAAGCCAAGTCCCTCTCAAGGTCTATTACAAGAACAGAGTCGTGGGTGATTATCAGGCTGATATTCTTGTTGAAGATGCTGTCATATTGGAACTGAAAGCTGTAAACCGACTTGAAAAAATTTATGAAGCGCAGTTACTCAATTACCTCAAAGCAACGAGACTCCCCATTGGATTACTGATTAATTTTAAATATCCTAAAGCTGAGATAAAAAGATTTTGTTCTGAATCCTACCGGGAATGAAAGAAAAAGGATATGTGCCACAGACACACACAGACAGACACAGACAGAAAAGACGAATAAGTCAGATAGTACCTATTTTTAAATTTTTGTCTGTGTTGGTCTGTGTGTGTCTGTGGCAAAATGATACAAGCCACAGACCCACGCAGACATACACAGACGGAAAGAATGGGAGATAATTGGGATAAAACATTTTCAGTTTTTTGTCTGTGTTCGTCTGTGTGTGTCTGTGGCAAATAAAAGCCATGAAAGAAAAAAGTCATTCAGCAATAATTTTCATCTCGGATTTATTCATCATATATGCCTCTTTTCTCGGCGTATATATTCACTGCAGAGGATTCAGCCACACCTCATTACATGCCGATATTTTAATGGTCTGTATTGCTTTAATCTGGTTTATCCTCCATCTCAATCTGTCCGTAGCGCATGTAAATATCGAATCCAAGCTCTTCCTCATTTTAAAAAACCTTCTGATCGCTTACTCCCTTCTGAGTGCCGGCATTATTTTCGCTGTCAGCGTATTTGATGATTTTGCGCCGAACAACAAACTGATTTTGTGGCCCCTGCTTTTTGCCTTTATTTTCTCCTCTGTTTTACGGCTGATCTATTTCGGAATTGCCAGACACCTTATCAAAAGCGGATATCAGCAAAAATCCGTACTGTTGATCGGCGGGGGCAGGGTCGCCGAAAAGACCATGAATCAGATTTTGTCCATGCGTAATATCGGCTATAGACTGTACGGCATACTGGCAGACAACTATCACGAATCGCTTCCCAAAGGATTTCATCTCGGCAGTCTTGAAAGATTTTACGAAATTGTCCGTTCAGGCAACGTGGATGAAGTGATCATTGCTTTACCGTTAAGAGAGGAAAAAGTCATTGCCGAGATGGTTGAAAAATGCGAGCGGGAAGGCATCCGGGTCAGAATTGTTCCGGATTTTTTCCGGATTATACAACACCGTGCCGTGTTGGAAAATATCGGTGAAATTCCGCTGATTGCCATTCGGACCGAACCGCTCAATGCGCTCAGGAACAGGGTTTTAAAAAGAGCCTTTGACATCATTTTTTCCTTAACTGTACTCATCCTGTTCAGTCCGATTTTTCTTTTCTTGGCAATTCTTATCAAAGCAACTTCGTCCGATATTCTTTAAGCAGAAACGGGTCGGGATAAACCATGCCGAATTTGAGATGTACAAATTCAGAAGCATGACTTTGCAGCAAAAAGAAGAATCAGATACGATATGGACAATCCCCAATGACAGCCGTGTCACCGCCATCGGGAAATTTATGCGTAAAAATGATCTTGACGAATTTCCCCAGTTCTGGAATGTGCTGATCGGCGATATGAGCGTGGTGGGTCCCAGACCAGAACGGGAACATTTCGTCGAGCAGTTCAGAAAAAATATTCCGCATTATAAAGTGCGCCATTTCGTCAAATCCGGCATTACCGGGCTGGCACAGGTCAACGGCTGGCGGGGCGACACCTCGATTGAAAAACGTGTCGAACTTGATATTTATTACCTTGAAAACTGGAGTTTTTGGTCAGATATGAAAATTATATGGCTGACCGTATTTGGCAGAGATACGCATAAGAATGCCTACTAAAACCGGCTTTCTTTTAGTTTAGCCACAGACCCACACAGACAGACACAGACAGAAAGAATGAACAACATTCGGATAAGATTCAATTTTTTTTGTCTGTGCTTGTCTGTGTAGGTCTGTGGCAAAAAAATATAAGCCACAGACGCACGCAGACATACACAGACGGAAAGAACGGGAGATAATTGGGATAAAACATTTTCAGTTTTTTTTGTCTGTGCTTGTCTGTGTGTGTCTGTGGCAAAAAAAAATATAAGCCACAGACTTCCCGCCCCTGCAACATGCCGCGGGTCCGCTATCCCGGCTCATGGGCATGAGGATATTTTCCCGCCGTGTGGCTGTGATAATGCGTGTGAAGCGCAGCCGCATCCCCATTGTATTCAATTCTGCCCTCCTTCATGCTGTAAATCACGCGGGTGGTCTGAGCGAGAAAATCATATTCGTGGGATACGATAATACAACTGATGTCAAGTCCGTTCAGAACAGCGATAATGCGTTCCCGCGTGGATTCGTCCAGTCCCGTGGTGGGTTCGTCCAGCAGCAGGACTTCAGGCTGCATGACCAGCACCGCTGCCAGCGACACTAATTTTTTCTCGCCCCCGGACAATTTATGCGTCACACGGTTCTCAAAACCTTTCAGATTCAGCTCCGCCAGCGTTTTTTCGGACATTTCACGGGCTTCCTGCGGACTTTTGCCCAGATTCAGGGGACCGAAGGCGACATCCTCCAATACCGTAGGGCTGAAAAGCTGGTCATCGGCGTTCTGAAAAAGCAGACCGATTTTCTGCCGCACCGTGTAAAAATCTTTCTCATTTTTCACCGGCTCCCCGAAAATCCGCATCCTGCCGGAGGACATCGGCAGAAGCCCCATGATGAGATGCAGCAGGCTTGTCTTGCCGCTCCCGTTATGACCGATCAGCCCTGTTTTCTCCCCTTTTTTCAGTTCAAAACGGATATGATCCAATACCTTGCGGGGACTGCCCGGGTAAGAAAAACAGACGTCTTCCATTTGCAGGATCAGGCTGCAATTATTATTTCTGTCCATTCCAGCATTTCCAGTACAATCAATGCCCCGGCCATCAGCACTGCCAGGATCATATCGGTCCGTGTCAGTGAAAATTCGCTGAGACAGTAAAATTTTCCTTTGAAGCCGCGGCACAGCATGGCTTGATGAACCCGCTCGGCACGGGCCGCGGCTCTGACAAAGAGCATTCCGAGAAGATAGGAATAGGTTCTGTATGTGTGCATGTCGGTTTTCGGCGCAAAACACCGAACTTTTGCGGCAAGGCAGAGTTTCCGATATTCCTGCTCTATGACAAAGACATAGCGATAGGTCAGCAGCAGCAGATGAATAATTTTTTCAGGAACATGCAGACGGTTCATGGCATGTCCCAGCGTGACCAAAGAGGATGTTGCGGCTGATGCAATAAATGCCAGCAGGATTGCGTTGGATTTGAGTGTGATCTGAGCCGCATACACAATGCCCGGACCGCTTACGGCAAAGGGACCCACGCTGAATATATGTTCGCCTTTAAATGTCAGGGGCAGCAGCAGCCAGAAAAGCAGCACCAGACCGTTGACGATCAGCAGTCTTGCGCCAAGCTCCCGAAGATTTATCCGCGCAAGAAAAATCAGGACAACAGAGATAAAAAGAGCGGCGGTCAGCGAAGGAAAGCGGTTTAACATCGCGACGGCAAAAGAATAAAGGCTTGCAAAAATGACTTTGATTCTCGGATCCGCTCGGTGAAGAAGAGAATTTCCCAGAGCAAAAGGCTCGCTGATCATTTTTCCCTCTCCCCGCTCATATCACAATCCGCACTGAAAAAAACGAATGCAGGTCATTTATTTTTCTGAAATCAAACTCGATGGGTCTGCTGGCTTTTTTTGCCATTTCAATGAATCCCAGTCCTCCGCCTTTGCTGTCTTCATCGGGTCCCTTTTTGCGCTGCTCTTTGTAGTATTGTTTCAGCTCTTCTTTGGACATGCTTTTTATTTTTGTCAGCTTTTCCCTGAGCGGCTCCACTCTTTCGTTGTCAATGCTGTTTCCGCATAGGATAAAATAACAGTCCCTCTCGCTGCCCACCGCGATGATGCCGAAATTGCTTTCAGCGGAATAATGAAGAATATTCTGTGCATTTTCCACAAACGCGGAAAAAACTCTGAGAACTGTTGTTTTGCCGGCTTCTTCGAGTTTCATTTTTTTCTTCAGAGTGGCGCCGATTTCCACAACAAGGTCTTGCGAAATAGGTCCGCTGAAACTCAGAAAAATTCCCCGCTTGTTGAAATCCTGCTTTAAAGAATAAAGATCGTCCACCGTATTTCCCCCTTTGTTCCCGAATAACAGAAAAACAAAATATGCCTGTCAGCATCCTGTTTTTATTTCACATAAAAAAAAGCAGCCTTCTTTCAGTTGCCGTACCGGTGACCGCCGATTCCGATAAGAGTTTGCAGGAGAATATAACGGAAAGGGGCAAACAGGAAAAAAATACACCGGACATCATGACTCCTTCTGAACCACTTTGAAATTCAGCGAGTTGAAATCTTCCTGAAATTCCTCTCCGAATTCTAAAGAATCCTCATCCCCCTCTTCATAAAACCAGTTGACAGTAATGTTGCTGCCGTTGCCGGCTGCGTTCTCCAGCGTTTCAAAAAAGTCGAGCAGCACTTTTGAGGAACTGCTGTTGAAATAGATAATATCCATATTCACGGTAACTTCCTCGTCTTTTAACTGGCTGAGATATTTCTCCATCCATGCAAAAATCGGCGAATAAAATTCCGCTGTGTTTTCAGGATAAGATTTGCCTCTGACTTCTATCAGATGCTGCTGCGCGTCAAAATTGATTTCGGGCGTATCTTTTGTGGCGTCAAGCTTCAAGTTTTCCATTACTGCCTCCGTTTGTGTGACAAATATCATACCAATTCGCTTTCAAAAAACGGTGTTCTCCGTGTCTGTTTCTAACCCGGGCGCTTTTTAATCGCCCGGCTAAGAACAGGCTGCGGTTCAAGCGATTTGAGTCTGTTCTCAGCCGGGCGCTTTACGGTCCGGTCTGATCTTAGCCGGGCCGATCTTTGAAAGCGAATCGGTATCAGACCTTATCGGAAATTTCCCCAGAGATAAAGATTTGACAAGCCTGTTTTTATAAAAAGGGAAAAGCTGACAAATCTCAGATGTCAGACTGCCTTCGTTATATATATTATTTCCGCTCCGAACACAACTGCTATGTGTCTGTAAATTCAAATCTCCTGTAAAAATGCAGGCGTCTGCGCTTTTCCGTAGGGCGGGCATGAAATGCCCGCCTTTTTTACCATCGAATCCCCAGCATCATGCAGTTCAGGCCGCTGCCGATGCCGAAAAATCCCACCAGATCGTCTTTCACAAGAAATTCCCGCTCCGATGCGATGGCGGCGGTAATGGGAAGCGAGACCGTGCCGATATTTCCGAGATACTCAAAAGTGGTGAAATCTTTTTGTTTCGGAATTCCGACAGCTTCAAGAATCGTTCTCTGATGGGCTGATCCCACCTGATGGCAGATCACTTTGTCCGGCTTGTCTTCTGCCCAGCCCAATTCTTTTTTAAACGCCCGGTAGGTTTCAACACCGAGACTCACGCCGTTTTTCAGCACGCCCACCGAATCTGTTTTCATAATGTGGATTCCCCTGACAGGATTTCCTGCATCGGGTCCCCAGAGACAAAGCCGATGATGCGCGCTTGCGCTTCTGACCGCGCCGCCCAGAAAACGATGCCCTCTGTCCGAAAGCCCCGCGTCGGTGAGCAGCACCGCGACCGCGCCGGAACCGCCGGTCAGCGTTGCAATGCACTCCCGGAACAGGTTCATGTCCTTTGCCGCCAGGAGGCGTTCAATTGTAATATCAACAATCTGCCGGGAACTTTCGCAGGAAACCGCCAGCCCGGCGCTGATCTGACCGAGTTCGATGGCGTTTGCGATCTGCACCATGCCGTTTAAAATTCCGAGACAGGCGTTTGAAACATCACAGATTTCTGTTTCAGAGCCGAGTCTCAGCCCGTCTGCAACAGCGCAGGCAGTCGCCGGCTCCAGATTGTCCCGGCAAACGCCGCCGTAAATCAGCATTCCGATATCTTGGGACGAAATCCCGGCAGCGTCTATGGCTTTCTGCCCGGCAGCGACTGCGCCTTCGCACATTTTATATCCGGGATGCCAGAATCTGCGCTCCCGGATGCCTGTGATTGCTTCCAACTGCCCTTTCTGAATATGAAGCGCGTCATAAAGCGGCGCAAGACGGTCTTCCAAATCAAGGGAAGTGACAACATGAGGGGCAAGTTCATAACCGAATGAATCTATATAGACTTTTGAATACTGCATTCTCATCTGATAAAATATATTAAATTTTAAATCCTTTGTCAATATGAGGGGTACGGGGTTTGCCTCGAACCCCGAACCTCGAACCCCGAACCTTTAAAAAATTTAACCGACATCTTCAAAAAAGTCAACATAATGAAGATTGAAGATTTTGTTCAGGCGGTTTCCGATAAAAATAAGTATTGAACTTTTTACATGATGATAATATGATAAAAAAATCGGCTCGGAAAGCCTGTAAGGGCTAATACGCTGATGATATTGACAAATAAGGAGGTCTGCATGTTGTTTAAAATTTTTATGGTACTGTGTGCTGTTTTGATGATTCCGGCAATGCCCGACAGATGCCCGGCAGCGGAACCGTCCCCCGAAGCCGCGGCGCTTTCCTCGCTGATTTCCGGCATCAAATTCAAAGCGCCCTTAGATTTTTGCGGGGAAAAAGTGCCGATTGAGAATCCGGAAGTTTATGAACGTCTGGAAAAACAGTTTCTGTTTTTTGTATGGCGCCGTCATCAGGTCATTCTCTGGATGAAACGCAGCGGCAGGTACATGCCCTATATTGAAAAAAGGCTCAAAGAAAATAATATGCCCGAAGATTTGAAATATGTTCCGGTTGTGGAAAGCGCGCTTTTGCCCCATATCGGTTCGCCGAAAAACGCCGTCGGTTTCTGGCAGTTCATAAAACCCACGGGCATCAGATTCGGTCTGACCGTCAACTCGGATATTGACGAGCGCAGAAATATTTACAAATCAACAGAAGCCGCTATCGCGTATTTCAGAAAACTTTACGGCGATTTCAGTTCATGGACCTTGGCTGCTGCCGGCTACAACATGGGAGAAGCCGGTCTGCGCTCGAATATCGAATTTCAGAAAATCAATGATTTTTATCA
>DZCT01000107.1:0-3927 GCA_022736535.1 Desulfatirhabdium butyrativorans
AATTTAAAGAAAAATTGGCGGCAAAAGAAAATATCCTCAAATCCGTTGAGGTGAATATTTCCAAAAAAGGCAGACAACTGCTGCTCAGGGATACGCTGAAAGAGAAAGATGCGGTTTCCGATAAAATTCAGCATTATGTCAATTCTCAGGTTATATTCAGCACTCCCAAAGACCGCAAAAGTCTCATTCAAAGTTCTTTGGAAAAGATTATCGAATACCGGACAAAATTAGAAAAAGGCGGCATGACGAAAACGCCTCCGGAAATGAGAGATAAGATAACAGGATTGCTGCAAGGGCTTGAAAAACTGAAGAATCGCTCGGAAAATCAGGAGCGGATACTGAAACTTCTGGAGCCGCCCAAGCCGAGAATATCGGTTTACGAAGTGCTGGAAATCATGTTTTCTCTTATTCTGAAATCCATGTATAAAGAGGAATGGGGACCGCTTTCGGAAGAATATGAAGTCATTCCCTCCGGCTCGGACGGGAAATTTTTCAGAGAGACAACGGTTGTTTATGAAGATTCTGTTATTTATGAAAACGGGGAAAACAGCCCCGGAACCCGTTGAATCCGGAGAGCGGAGGAGTCCCCCCTGCTGCTCCGCTGTCAGTTACAACGGCGGACACGCTTCGCTTTGTCCGCCCTACGGGCTGCCTTTAAAAGTTATGGATGATTCATCTCACAAAAAATTCAAGTTGTTATAAATATGTCGCTTCAGTTATGCAGTTGAATTTTTGACCTCATCATAAAGATGAGCCTTCGGCTTGTTTTATTTAACTCTATGGAATCATTGTATTATGTATCAGAATCTCCCGAAAAAAGTGACCTTAATCGAGGTGGGTCCCAGAGACGGATTTCAGTTTGAGACAAAAATTGTCCCGACTGATCTCAAAGTTGAAATCATCTGCGGGCTGATGGAAGCCGGTGTGAAACACATTCAGGCAGTGTCTTTTGTGCATCCGAAAATTGTGCCTCAGATGGCGGATGCGGAAGAAGTGATGCGCCGTATTCCCAAGAGAGAAGATGTTGTGTTGAGCGCATTGGTGCTGAACGCCAAAGGATTGGAACGCGCCCGCGCCGCGGGTCTCACCCATGTTGAGATTTCCGTTTCCGCAAGCGATACGCACAGCCGCAAAAATACCGGCATGTCTCTGAGTCGGGCGATTGAACAGGGACAGGAGATGATCCGCCTTGCCAAAACTTACGGAATGCAGGTCAGAGCCGGGATTCAGTGCGCTTTCGGCTGTGTTTACGAGGGACAGATTTCGGATGAGCGCATCCTGAACATGGCGGAAATATTCATGAAGCCGGGAATTGATGCGCTTTGTCTCGCGGACACCACCGGCATGGCAAATCCGCTTTCAGTCAAAGGACTGCTGAAATCCCTCACCGAGCAACTCTCAATTCTCAATTCTCAATTCTCAATTCCCGTCGTTCTGCATCTGCACGACACCCGGGGGCTGGGACTGGCAAACGCCGCGGCTGCGCTGGAATGCGGAGTGAGTCATTTTGATACCGCGCTGGGAGGAATGGGCGGATGTCCTTTTGTGGTCGGCGCGGCGGGCAATATTGCAACAGAAGACACGGCTTATCTCATGAAGTCAATGAATATTGAAATCGGCATTGATATTTCAAAAGTTTCAGCCTGTTCCAGACGATTGGAGGCATTTTTCGCAAAAATGCTTCCCGGAAAAATGTTCCGGTTGATTTTAAAAGAACTTGAAGATTATCTTTAATGCCGTGAGCAGTTTTTGGCAGCGGTGCAGAAGCAGGTGATTTTGGGGGCATTCCGAGCAGCAGAGACGCAAAATTTTGCGTTTCTGCTGTTACTCCGCTGAGAGTTTCGGCTCAGAATAAGATATTTTATCAGAATATTATTAAAAACTCCCCGCCCCCTTAAATATCTAACTCAAGATTTGTCATGTCGCCCGGCTGAAAACCCAGACTGTTAAAAAATTTCAGCAGTTGCCAGTCCCGACGTTTTACAAATGTAATGACAGTGACAACGCCCTGTTTTTTCAGATGATGCTTCATTTCCGTGAACAGAAGCTTTGCGAGTCCTTTTTTCTGATGCTCAGGGTCAACGCCGATGGTATCAATCCACCCGATATTTTCCGGAACGCCGTATTCCCAACGGCTGACGCCGCCGATAATAAAACCCAGTACCTTACCGCCCACTTCGGCGACAAGTCCTGAAACCTGCGAATGTTTCTGCATCAGTTCAAGCTTCATTTCCCAATATTCGGGTCTTGCTTTTTCCAGAACCTTGATGTCTATTTCAATGATCCGCTCCAGATCCGAGGGCGCTATTGCCCGGATAACAGGTACGCCGGAAGATATTTCACTCATATCAGCCTCCTTTATTCAGATGTAAAGCGAGTTTTAAACTCGCTCTACGGTACTGAAATTTCACTTTTTAAACCGAAATCCGCTAATCCAAATCTGTTTTCACACCGCATTTGTTGCATTTGCCGGCGCCCCGAAAGAGTTTGTTGCCGCATTCGGGGCAGACATATCGGGCTTCTTCGTCCCGAATCCATTTTTCCGTGCCGACTTCCCGGCGATACGGAACCGCCCGCAAAATAACCTTTTTTCCCACGGTCATGGGGAAATCCTCAATATGCCGACAGGGAAAATCCGAGCATTGATGGCATCCCTCGCAGCCTTTTTCTATAGCGCAGTCTCTGATTGCACACTGGCGACAATGGAAAAAACGGTCATCAGACAGACATCCCTGACAGCGAATGTCTTCCGGAGAGAGATTTTCGCCGCCGGGAAGCGCGCCTTTGCCTGAGATTTTGCCTGAGTAAAGTCCTACTAAGCGTTCCTTGAGTTTCAGATTGTCGTCACGGTGCGCCATGTAAATGGCGCATACGCCGCAGTAAAGACCGCAGGGTGAAGCAAAATCGGGATTTATCTTCATCGCTCGATTCCTTATGTCTGTCGGTGCCGGGTAGGGTGGGCAGCAAGCTGCCCACCTTGCTGTTGAAATAACAAGAAAAAAATTGCCGTTTTTTATTCATCCTTGGGAATGAGATGTCTTTCCCCGTCTATGGTTATGACATACTGACCGTCCGCATCTTCTATGTACTCTGCCAGTATCCGCATGGCGTCCGCATTCAGCTTGATGAAATCCTCATCATTTCGCACATAGAGATTGTCATCTTTCACAAATAATTTTTCCGGATCCAGCGGCATCCGCTTTCCTGTGTTGAGACACAGGAGCAATCCCTTATTTTGAATAATATGAAATACAAACAGCGGCGTATCTTCGTAAGGGAAGTAAACTTTTTCAATAAAAGAGCTATGTTCCTGCTCAAGAAAATACCCGTCTTTGTCTTTTTTTATAATTGAATGAAAATAATTGATAATATTCTGATTTGTGAATTTCTCATCGCCAATGTGCCACACGCCGTTTTTATCAAGCCGGAAAACAGCTTTTTCCTTGGGGACGACGACTGCCGGTTTCTGTTCGTTTGTCATTAGACATATCGGAAAGTAACAGTCCGAACCTCTCACAAAGTTTTGTTTCTCGCAAAGGACGCAAAGAAAAGATTTCAGAAAAAAATAAGACTTTTAAATCTTTGCGCTCTTTGCGTCCTTTGCGAGAAATCAGAGGATATTTTTACTTCATATTCTTGGGAATGCAGCCGGGACGCTCCGCGTCCGGCTCCGGAGTGCTGAAATGAGCGGAGCGAAATTTTAGCACTTATGCACTTGCTAAAATTTCATTTTAGCACTCCGGAGCGGCGTTTTAGCACTTATGCACTTTGCTAAAATTTCATTTTAGCACTCCGGAGGGACGTTTTAGCACTTATGCACTTGCTAAAATTTCATTTTAGCACTCCGGAGCGGCGTTTTAGCACTTATGCACTTGCTAAAATTTCATTTTAGCACTCCGGAGGGACGTTTTAGCACTTATGCACTTG
>DZCT01000107.1:4027-12713 GCA_022736535.1 Desulfatirhabdium butyrativorans
TTTTAGCACTTATGCACTTTGCTAAAATTTCATTTTAGCACTCCGGAGCGGCGTTCCCACGCAGACCGTGGGAACGAGGAACAGCTATTACTTCATATTTTTTGTCACGAGTTCGGCAATATCCCGTGTCCTGATTTCTTCTTCTTTTCCCAGTTCTTTCATGCCGTCTTCAATCATGGTCAGGCAGAAAGGACATGCCACTGCCACATTCGCCGCCTTGAGATTTGCGATTTCTTTTGCCCGTTCCACATTGATGCGTTTGCCGATGAGTTCTTCCATCCACATTCTGCCGCCGCCCGCGCCGCAACAGAAACTTTCGTTTCCGTGCCGACCGAGTTCGGTAAGTCCGTCGTTTGATATGGATTTCAAAATCGTTCTCGGCTGTTCGTAAATCGAATTGTAGCGTCCCAGATAACAGGGATCATGATACGTCAGTTTTCCCTCCAAGCTGCGGTTCAGGGTGATTTTGCCGTGTTTCACCAGCCTGTGAATAAAATCCGTATGATGAATGACTTCATAATTTCCGCCGAGCTGCGGGTATTCATGCTTGAGCGTGTTGAAGCAGTGAGGGCAGGCTGTGATGATTTTCTTCACCTTGTAATTGTTCAGGGTTTCGATGTTTTCCTGCGCCATCATCTGAAACAGCATCTCATTTCCCACCCGTCTGGCAAAGTCGCCCGTGCATTTTTCTTCCACACCGAGTATGGCAAAGCTGACACCGGCTTTTTGCAGAATTTTCACTACACTGGCTGACACTTTTTTGGTGCGGTCGTCAAAAGAACCCGCGCAGCCCACCCAGAACAGATACTCTGCATCCGAGTCATCTGCCATCATCTTGACATTCAAGCCCTCAGCCCAGTCCGCACGTTTGTCATAGCCGATGCCCCAGGGATTGCCGTTACGCTCAAGTCCTTTCAGCGCCTTGTTCAGTTCTTTGGGATAAGCTTCCGCGATGGTGGTCTGTCCCTGTCTCATGGCAATGATGCGCGGCACATGCTCGATGGTCACCGGACAGACTTCTTCACATGCCCGGCAGGTCGTACATGCCCAGAGCGTGTCTTCGGCGATCACATCGCCGACCAACTGCTTTTTGCTGTTCAACTCCGCCATTTCGGCTTTGATTTTCTCAGCCTGTTCCGCATCGCTGTCGCCGGTCTGCTTGAGCGTTTCGGACAATTTCGCTCTTTTGATGATATTGGCGGCATTGGCGTACAGTTCATGTTTCAGATTTTCATTGAAATCATAGAGACTCAGCGGTTTGTCCGTCATATAAGCGGGACAGACCTCTTTGCATCTGCCGCACTCGGTGCAGGTGTAAAGGTCAAGTCCCTGTTTCCACGTCAGTTGGCGGAGATGATTGAGTCCCAGCGATTCATCTTCCCATGCGGCTTCGTCTTCCAGATTCAGCAGTTTGGGTTTGTCATGGGGATAGCCCAGACTTTTGAGGAACACATTGGGAAGCGAGGTAATGACATGAAAATGTTTTCCCAAAGGCAGCAGATTGAGAAAAATCAGTTGGGTGGTGATATGGGTCCAAAACCCGGCGACCATGATATATCCAAGCGCATCTTCAGTTAGCGGAATCAGTTTCGCCGCCAGCACGGAAACAGGCGTCCAGAGAAATTCGGAGCCGTACTGCGGATTGTTGAAAAAATGAAGATGATCCGGATTGCCGTGCAGAACAATCAGATTATACCGAGCCGCGTCATACATGATGTCGGAAACCATCAGAATCCCGATCAAACACAGGACCAGATAGGCTTCAAAGGTATTGTGGAGCCGTTCCGGCTGCACAATGGCACGACGGTAAACGGCGTAAATCACCATCGCCAGAACAATGCCTTCCATGATGTCTTTTACGGCAAGATAGAGATAACCGAGTATAAACTCCTCGCCGAAAAAAGGCAGTTGAAATCCTTTGACAAATCCTTCTCCGTATAAATTCAGGCTTCGGATTATCAAAACGCAGAAACCCCAAAAGATGAAAGCGTGCATGATACCTGAAGCTCGCTCTTTTTCTCTGCCCACAAGGCGTTTCTGGCCGAATGCCAGAATCAGCACACTTTTAAGCCGTTCTATGATATGGTTGAATCTGTCCGCGGGTTCAAGCGCGGTCAGCAATGTGATTTTGTAATACATTGTCCGGGCGAAAATCCCCAGCCCGACAATGAGCAGGAGAGACATCAAAAGAGGGTTCACTGTTACCTCATCAATAATTGTTAATTCTTGTTGGAAACACAGCCCGGAGGGTCTGCGTCTTCTATTCCCTCTCCCTTTAGAGGGAGAGTAGAGACGCACGGCTGTGCGTCTCTACGATTCGCCATCCGAC
This sequence comes from Desulfatirhabdium butyrativorans, assembly GCA_022736535.1. Taxonomy (GTDB): domain Bacteria; phylum Desulfobacterota; class Desulfobacteria; order Desulfobacterales; family JAIFKL01; genus JAIFKL01. Next base: position 6,357 of record DZCT01000107.1, read on the forward strand.
GTAGGGACACGCCGGCGGCGTGTCCTTACAGATTCGGCGCATGGAAACGAAATAACCATCAGCCTCTGACTTTTTTGATTTCTTCCCGAAGAATCGGCACAACTTCAAAAAGGTCTCCGACAATACCGTAGTCCGCCACGTTGAAAATGGGGGCTTCGGGGTCTTTATTGACAGCCACAATCACTTTGGAGCCGGTCATTCCGGCAAGGTGCTGAATTGCGCCGGAGATGCCCACGGCAATGTAAAGCGAAGGCGCGACAATTTTGCCGGTCTGTCCGACCTGCTTGTTATGCGCCATGAAACCGCCGTCCACCATGGCACGGGAAGAACCGAAACCGGCTTTCAGATCATCGGCAAGCTGTTTCACAAGATCAACGCCCGCTTTATCTTTCGCGCCGCGTCCCACGGATACAACGATGTCCGCATCTGCAAGATCAATTTCGCCGCTGGCATCCGATATGAGTTCTTTGATTGCGGCTTTCAGATCCGCCGGGGGAGCGGAAAGTTTCACGACATTCTGAGTTCCGGCAATGCCTTCTTTTGCCTCAAACGCGCCGGCTCTGACAACCGCCACGAGTTTGTCGCTGTTGACTTTGACTCGCTGCATGACTTTGTTTGCTATCGCGGGTCTGAGGATTTCAATCTGATTTCCCTGAAGTTTCACATCGGTAATTTCAGTGGCGCATGCGGCGTTCAGTTGGGCGGCGACCCGGGGGGCTGAGGCTTTGCCGCTTTCGGAAAATCCGAACCAAACCATATCCGCGCCGAACTGTTTGGCGGCGTCAGCCACACACGCGGCGTAGGGACCCGCTGAAAACAGTTCCAGTCCGGGAGCGTCTGCAATATACTGTTTATCGGAGCCGGCTTTGACCAGCTCGGGAATCAGGGCTTCTGTTTTGCTGCCGATTGCCGCAACGGCGGTTTCCGCGCCGATGGCTTTTGCTTTTGACAAAAGTTCGGCTGTGCTGCCTTTGAGAACACCCTGTTTAATATCTGCCACTACGAGTACTTTAGCCATATTGTTTTCCCTGTATGAAAATGAATCCGGGTATAAATCCGGTCAGTGTCTCAATTCTCAATTTAAAAAAAAAGATTTCTCGCTGCGCTCGAAATGACAAGCTTATTTCTCACTTCTCACTTCTCAATCCTCAAAAAACCTTCGCTTCATTTGCCAGAAGATTTACGACTTTCGCGGCGATTTCCGCGGCGGCGCCTTCAAATTTCTGTCCGGCTTTGCGGACCTTCGATGCCATAAATTCAATCACTTCCGATTTGGGAGCAGCCGCGCCGACATCATCAGCCGAAGTTCCCAGCGCCGCCAGATCCATTTCATTGATTTTCTTTTTCTTTGCCATCATAATGCCGCGCATCTGGGGCAGTCTGGGTTCATTGATGCTGTCGCTGACCGTGACCACAGCAGGGAGTTCGACTTCAAGAATTTCCGTGCCGGCGTCGCCCAGCCGGGAAACTTTGATGTGTTTGTCGTCTGTCACTTCAATGGAAATCACATTGCTCACGCAGGGCAGTCCGAGATACTGCGCCAGCATGATGCCGGTCTGTCCGCTGTCCGTGTCCTGCGCCTGTTTGCCGGTGATGACCAGATCGTATTTTTCCTTTTCATACACTTTTTGCAGGACTTTGGCAAAAATCGCCGAATCGGCTTTGTTCAATGCCGGGTCTTCAATATGAATGCCGTTGTCAATGCCCATGGCATAGCACTTGCGGATCATATCGGTGTTGTCGCCGCCGCCGATGCTCACCAGGGTTGTTTCCGCGCCGTTTTTTTCCTTCAACTGAACAGAGGCTTCCACCGCGTTTTCGTCCCAGGCGTTTATCACATATTGGAGCCCGTCCTGAACAATCGCGCCGTCTTTGACGTGCATGTTCAATTCCACATCCACCACTTTTTTGACTGTTGTGAGAATTTTCATAAGATTACTCCTGAATGATTGTGTCTTTCGTAGGGTGGGCATGAAATGCCCACCTTACTGAAAGAACTTTTTCTTATTCTTTTTTGCGCTTTCTGACGATCTCTCTCTGTTCTTCAGGAACAGGCGGCGGAACGGGCTGTCCCGCGTACTTTGTCACCGCGCCGAATTTGGGCGGGCAGGACTCAAAGCAGGTCCCGCATCTGATACATTTATCCTGATCAATCACATGGATCCGGTTCTTGGCGCTGATAATCGCATCCGCAGGGCATCGTCTGGCGCAGGTCATACATGCCTGACATTTCTGCGGATCAATATAATAGGAAATCACTTCGCTGAATAATCTGTCTATCTCATCTTTTGTGAAAAATGCCTCATAAGCTTCTTCTTTATCAGGACGGGATGCCAGTTTATCCCTTTTGACTATCTTAATATACGGAACCAACTTTGTAACTTCTTCAAGTTTCGACTTTAATTCGCTTTCGGAGATACCTTCGCTTTTGTTTGGCGGTCCCAATTCTTTTATCTTTTTGACAAAATCATTGACCTCCTCGACAAAAACATTTGCCTCACTGCCGGACATGAATGCGATTTTCAATCTTTCGGGATTCAGTCCGATATGTTCCATTATTTTTTTAAACAGCAGCGCCATAGACAGCGCCTGATAGTTCCCGTGGGTGACATAATTGCATTCGCCCAAATGGCAGGCCCCGATAAATACCCCGTCTGTTCCTTTTGAGAAAGCGCGGAGTATAAATCCCATATCCACTCTGCCGGAACACATGACGCGAATCAGCCGCATTTCACTTGTATATTGCAGTCTGGAAACTCCAGCCAGGTCAGCAGCCCCGTAAGCTCACCAATGACATACAAAACCTAATATTCTCGGTTTGAATTTTGTTCCAGTACTCATTCCCTGTTTTTACCCCCTTATACTGAATCCCTTTTGACTTTATATGATATTTTATTAAGCTTTTTTCCCACAGAGGACACAGAGAAGAAAAGACCACAGAGGACACGGAGATTTTTTTTAAACTCTGTGTTCTCTGTGTTCTCTGTGTATTCTCTGTGATCTTTGTGGGAAATATTTTTTTACAGCGTTTTTTCTGCGGTCTGTCAGAGAATACTTTCAACAGAGATTCGGTATTACGTTGTCATCCGGAATACGGAAATTTCATTTCTCATTTCTCATTTCTCACTTTTTCATTTCTCACTTAAAAGGAATTTCCGCGCTGTGTTATGCCGCATCAATTTGTCCTATAATCTCTTCTTCTGAAACCATGGCGTCAATTTCGCTCAAGACTTCTTCATCGGTAAAGTGCTTCAACTGAATCGCGCCTGTGGGACATTTCGTATTGCAAAGACCGTCTCCTTTGCAGAGTACAGGATTAATCGTCGCCTTCTTTCCCTGTTTGGTATCACTGAGCGACAAAGCGCCGTAAGTGCAGACATCAACACATGCGCCGCAGCCCATGCACTTTTTTTCGTCTATCTTGCAGACAGAGCCGGAGGCAACAACGATGTCATTTGAGAGCAGCGTCAATGCTCTGCCCGCCGCGCCGTAAGCCTGATTGATCGTTTCCTGTATGAACTTGGGATAATGCGCCAGTCCGCACAGAAAAACGCCGTCTGTGGCAAATTCCACAGGTCTCAGTTTCACATGGGCTTCTTTGAAGAAACCGTCCGGGCTTAACGTCACTTTGAACAGACTCGCGATTTCCTTTGTCGCCTCGGAAGGAACAACAGCGGCTGCCAAAGCCACTATATCCGCGTCTATTTCAAGCTTTTTGCCGAGAATGTAATCCGTCGCGGTCACTTTCAGAACCGGACGTCCGTCTTCGGATTCCCCGGGTTCCACCTGCGGTTTGTCGTCCGGCTCATATCGAATGAACCGCACGCCTTTGTCCGCGGCTTCCCGGTAAGCATCTTCTTTGAAACCGTAAGTTCTCACATCTCTGAACAGGATATACACATCTGTATCCGGGTTCATCTCTTTGAGTTTCAAAGCGTTTTTCACCGATTCGCTGCAACATAGGCGGCTGCAATAATTTCTGTCCTCATTTCGGCATCCCACGCATTGAATCATCACCACGCTCTGCGCGTCGGCGACTTTTTCTTCTCCGTTGAATATCCGCTCTTCCAGTTCAAGATGCGTCATCACCCGCTCATCCTGTCCGTAAAGATATTCGGCAGGCTTGTAAACATCAGCGCCGATGGCAATGACCGCCGCGCCGTGTTTTATTTCCGTGAAGCCTTTTTCAGATTTCACTTTGGTGACAAAATTTCCGATATAACCTTGGGCTTCCGTGATTTCAGCCTGATGGTAAACATGCACTGAAGGGTGACGGTAAATCTTTTTTATCAGATCACGCAGATAAGCCTGAACATCAAGCCCTTCCAGCGTGGAATGAATCTTTCTTGCCATTCCTCCCAGTTCGGTATTTTTTTCCAAGAGGTGAACCGTATGTCCCTGATTGGCAAGGGACAGCGCACAGGTCATGCCGGCAATGCCGCCGCCGACCACCAGCGCGGCTTTGTTGACCGGCAGATCAAATTCCTGTAAGGGTTCCAGACAGCATGCCCGTGCAACCGACATGCGGATAATGTCTTTTGCCTTCTGGGTCGCGGCTTCTTTTTCTTTGGCATGAACCCATGAATTATGCTCCCGGATATTTGCCATTTCATAGTAATACTGATTGATGCCCGCTTCCCGAAGCGTGTCCCTGAACAGCGGTTCAAGGGTTCGGGGCGAACAGGCAGCCACGACCACCCGATTCAAGCCTTTTTCCTTTGCCATGTCCGTTATCTGCTTGGCGGAGTTGGTCGCGCAGGAAAACAACTGCTCCTGTGCATGTACCACATGGGGCAAGGTCAGCGCGTATTCAACCGCGGAAGGCACATTGACAATCCTGCCGATGTTTGCCCCGCAGTGGCACACAAACACGCCGACTCTCGGTTCTTCGTGCGAGACATCCCGTTCCGGCGGATAGATTCTTTCTTTGGCAAGATTGCCCCGGCGGTAGTCAAGAAGTTCGCCGATTTGTGCCCCCGCTCCGGACGCGCTGAAAACCGATTCGGGAATGTCTATGGGTCCCTGAAACGCGCCGCTGATAAAAACGCCGGGTCTGTCGGTCTCCATGGGATTGGCGGCATTGAGCTTGCAGAAATCGTGAGAACTGAGTTCAATGCCGAATTTCTCCGCGATTGCTTTTGCTTCTTTCGGCGGATTCAATCCCACAGACAGCACCACCATGTCAAATTCTTCTTCTTTGACGCCCTCATCGGCTGTGGCATATCGGATCACCACATTCTTGGTTTCCGGAATTTCTCTTACAATGGAAACATAGCTTCTGACAAACCGCACCCCGGGCAACTGCTGAGTTCTCTGAAAGTAGCGTTCAAAATCCTTGCCGTAGGAGCGGACATCGTTGTGAAAGATCGTGCATTCCGCGTCAGCGTCATGGTCTTTTGTGAGAATCACCTGTTTCTGGGCATAAGTGCAGCAGACTGCCGAACAGTAGCTTTTGCCGCCCGGAATCACCTGTCTGGAACCCACGCACTGAATCCATGCGAGTTTGTGCGGATGCTTTTTGTCCGAAGCCCGCCGTATCTCGCCTTCATAAGGTCCCGTGGAAGACAGGAGACGCTCAAAATCCATGGAGGTGACCACGTTCTGAAATTCTCCGTAGCGATATTCCTCCCTCACTTTGGGATCAAAAGGATCAAAACCCGGAGACAGAATGACTGCCCCCACGTTGATTTCCATCTTTTCCGGTCTCTGCTTTAAGTCTATGGCGCCGGCTTTGCATACGCCTTCGCATATCAGACATTTTTTCTCTTTAAGATAGAGACAGGATTCGTCAATATATGCAATCAGGGGAATTGCCTGAGCAAAGTATATATGAACTGCTTTATTTTTCGATATTTCCTGATTGAACTGATCCGGATACTGTACCGGACAGTATTCCACACAGGAAGTGCAGCCCGTGCATAAATCTTCTCTGATATATCGAGGCTTTTTAATCAGGCTGACCTTGAAATCGCCTTTTTCCCCTTCCACCTTGTCAACTTCTGTATAAGTCAGAACTTCAATATTCGGATGCCGGCCCACCTGGACCAGTTTCGGTGCCAGTATTCACATGGAGCAGTCATTGGTCGGAAAGGTCTTGTCCAATTGAGCCATGTGTCCGCCGATACTGGGGGATTTCTCAACGAGATAAACCTTGAAACCTGCGGTGGCAAGATCAAGCGATGCCTGAATACCGCTGATGCCGCCGCCGACCACCAAAACATCTCCGAAATTTTTTTGGTTTTCCACTTCGCTTTGTCCTTTTTAACAGGATTTACCGGATTTGCAGGATTTACATTGCCGTCTCGTTCCTACGCTCTGCGTCAATGCCGTGTAGGTTGGGGTGAGCTTGCGAACCCC
>DZCT01000571.1 GCA_022736535.1 Desulfatirhabdium butyrativorans
AAATGCAAATGAGCTAAAATTTCATTTTAGCACTCCGGACGCTCCGGCTGTTTCGGAGCGCAAAAATTCCATTTTTGCAGCAGACGACACAGATGAAGCCGTGAGTACAAAATTGACTCATGAAATCCGAAAAATCATTCAGCATGAGAAATTCATGAGCATGGATGATCTTGCGGCAAAGCTCTCCGAACCTGTTTCCAAAGAAGAACTGCAAGCAGCAATATCTTGCATCCCGGAAGTCAAAATTCACGAAAGCCCCAACACAACGGTCATCCGATGGCAGTCAAACAAATTAACGTAACGCAGTTGAAATGCGCGTGTCTTGATACGGAATGGCGCGGGCAATGGCTCAGAGGCGAAAATCCGCCGACAATTTGTCTCACGCCGCCGGGTGTTGCGCCGGTTTACGGCACGCTTTTTCACAAAATCGCCGAAAATTATGTGGGCTGGCTCACGTCCGCAAAAACCGCGCAGCAGTTGAAAGAAGAAGATGCGCTCTGGCATGAGATGTATGAGCGATTTGCCGAGACAAAACTCACCGAGCTTTTACTGTCAGAGAAAATCGCTTCTGCTTATCATCTCGGAGAATGCCTGAAAGCTTTTTGCCGCCGGGCAGCGGAATTGCGCCGTCGGACCCCGAATTTTGACTCGTGGCAGGATGTTTATCTCACAAAAGAATTTTCCGTCAAAGATGTGCGCTTTGATATGAAATCAGATAATATGGACGGCAACAGCATTTTTGTCTCAGGTCAGATAGATGCGGTGCGGACCCATCCCGAATACGGGCTGGAAATTGCAGATTACAAGCTTTCCCACGGAGACAATCTGAAACATGACTTGTTGCAGCTTGCGATTTACGCCGAACTGCTGAGACATGCCAAGCCCGGACTGCGCTTTCACGGCGTTCTCGAATACTACGAACCCGCGCTGCATGAACTGCCTGTTTCCGAACAGGAACTTGAGACAATTTTTACAGAACTCGTTCAGCCGGTGCTTTGCGAATTGGCGGGTTACAGGGAGCAGGTTACAGAGAACAGGGAACGGGTTTCGCCGCAGGCAGATGACTTATCTGCCAAGATTCGCAGGTGTTATGCCTCGTTCAAATTAGATGTTCAAATCATTGACAAACAGGAAGCCCCGCAGCTTATCCGCTATATGGTAAAACCTGCGGCTGGCGTGAAAGTAGTATCGCTTGCAAACCGCTCTGAGGATTTGCAGGTCATGCTTTCATTGTCTCAGCCGCCGCTGATTGAGCCGGCGCAGGGCTGCGTCACCGTTGACATTCCCAAAGAAAAGCCGGATACGGTATTGTGGACAGATGTAGTAAAAGATGCGGACTATGCGGCGCATCCGAGTCCGGTGTCTTTTCCGGTGGGTGTGGGCGTGGACAACCGGGTGATGATTGCGGATTTTGCCGATCCGAATATGACGCATATCCTCATCGGCGGTGCGTCGGGCAGCGGGAAAAGCGAGTTTCTGAAAAGTCTTGTCGCTTCGCTGATCGCAAAAAACGAGCCGGACACGCTGAAACTTTCGCTCATTGATCCCAAAATTCTGACTTTCGGCTCTTTTTCTCACTGCCCCTACCTGAGAGAGCCGGTCATCACGGAAGTTTATTCAGCAATTCCCTGTCTTCAGGCGGCGGTGGAAGAGATGAACGGGCGTTACGCCCGACTCGGTGCAGAAGGCTTTGAATCGCTGAGTCTCCGTTTCCGGGCGGGCAAAAGAGACATTCCTTTTTATGTCATTGTGTTTGACGAGTTTGCCGACCTGATTCTGACAGGCAATGCTGAGAAGAAGGAATTTGAGACATTGACAGCGAGGTTAGCCGCAAAGGGACGTGCGGCAGGGATTCATCTCGTGCTTGCCACGCAGCGCCCCGACAGCAGGATTGTGACCGGTATCATCAAGGCAAATCTGCCGCTTAAAATATGTCTCAGAGTGACAACCTTCCGCAATTCGCAGATTATATTGGATCAGACCGGCGGCGAATCGCTTCTCGGACGGGGCGATCTGCTCTGCGACAGGGGCAAAGGCGCGGAGCGGGCGCAATCGCCGTATATCTCCCGGCTGGAACTGCTGAATGTTGCGGGGAGACATCGCTATACAGTACATGAAGGCATATAAATACGGGATATTACATTATGCTGTTCATCGTTGATTACAGTTATTGCAGAAAAATCGGAGCGCGACAGACTTATTGAATTAACAAGCGGTTAGCCTCTAAAATGTCATGAGGGAGAGGATGGCAAAAATGTCACGATTTCGATATATTGCTGTTATGTTTTTATGTTTGGCTATTCCATCAGTCAAGGCATTTGCCGATTGTTCATGTGAATCCGAACTTGGATGGGTCGGGCTATACAGCATGGATATGCTGGACTGGATGGAGAACCATAATATGATGGAAAAAATATGCCCCAAAAGCATGGATGCAAAAGAACGCAACACCTGCATTCAGGAACATCTTAAACCTATGAGGAAAAAGATTGATGTCAGAAAATCTCCTACTCGTCAATCACAACTATTGGGACAAATCGAGATTAGCGCCGCACCTGCTGAAGGGTTATCTGCCGTTTGGATAACCCCCGACTCTTCATCACCGTTTATGACAGATCTGTATGACCGGGATTGGGGTTACGGTCCTCATTTTCATATGACTGTGCTGAATCGCCGAGGATCATGGTTTTTA
>DZCT01000108.1 GCA_022736535.1 Desulfatirhabdium butyrativorans
ATATTCAGTATCTATCTTTGCTGTTTCGCAGAGCAAATCCAAATCGCTCTGACTGCTTGCCATCACCACAACGGGACCGATATTCGGCGCGTTTTTGCCTTTTACCGGATTGATGATTGCCTCATCTGGTTTCATGGATAGAAATTTCCTTTCGGTGTCCGATGGAAGGGCACGCCGACGGCGTGACCCTAGAAGGTGTTTGAAAAATCGGTTTCCCCCTTTTTTAAAGGGGGACCGAGGGGGATTTTCCGCCGGTCACGCAGAAATCCCCCCTGCCCCCCTTTAAAAAAAAGGGGGGGGGAAAACTCCCCTGTCCGTATTTTTCAAACACCTTCTACATTTTCTCGTTCCCACGCGGAGCGTGGGAACGAGAATTAGTGTGCCGAAGATTATTCGGGACCTGTCAGGCTCGTCATTTCTTCTTTGATTTCGTCAATCATATCGTAAAACCACATCAGGTCTTCGATGGAAAGCCTGCCCGCTTTCATGGGCGCACGCTCGGTGCCATCTTTTTTCATCAGAATACGAGGACCGATCTGAAGCTTTGCCTCGCCGCCGTCATATTGATTAATGGAGACAACCAATCCGGTTTCTTCACATCTCCAAGTTTTCAGTACCTTGTCCTTTTCGGGATCAAATCCCCCCGCGCTTTTTTTTACTGCCATGTAACAAATTCTCCTTGTAATATATTTTAGTTGAAATTGAATGGTAAAATGTCTGAACCCTGATTAATCCTGATTAAAGGATTTCCATGATTTCTGTCCGTAGGGGTAAGCCCCCGTGCTTACCCTTTTTCGCGCCAAGGTCAAGGTGATGATACCGCAAGGGCAGCCACAGGGGGCTGCCCCTACACAACAAGCCCGAAAGGTGAAACAGAAATCAGGAAAATCCTTTAATCCTTGAATCAGGGTCAAAATCAGGGTCAAATTTTAGAAAAATCAGCGAAGCGTCCGAACAAATCTGCGATCTGTTTCAGGAGCGCAAGCCGATTGTTGCGGATGCGCTCGTCTTCCGCCATGACCATCACGCCGTCAAAAAAGGCATCCACCGCAGGGCGCAGCGAAGCCATATCCAGCAATGCCTGATTGAAATCGCCTTTGTCCATATTTCCCGAAAACTTCTGCTTCACATCTTTGTAAGCCGCATAGAGCGCGGATTCACATTCATGCTCAAAGAGATTTTCCTGCACGCCTGCGCCGGTTTCCGCGGCTTTCTTGATGATGTTGACCACCCGCTTGAACGCCACCGCGAGCGGCTCAAAATCCGGGGCGGATTTCAGGTTTTCGAGCGCACGGACCCGCTCCCAGACCTGCGGCACGTAATCCACAGAAACATCCGAAACTGCCGCCACCACATCTTTTGAAAACCCGTCTTCAACTAATTTGTGCGCGATGCGGTTTTTGAAAAAAGTATAAATATTTCCGACAACTTCTTTCTTTTCCGAATTGCTCATTTCTCCGAAGAGCGAAAGGCTTTTCTCAATCACCTGAGTCAGTGAGAAAGAGAAATTCTTGTCGAGCATAATCTGAACAATACCGATGCTTTGCCGCCGAAGCGCATAAGGGTCGGACGCGCCGGTGGGCATCAGTCCGACTTTGAAACAGCCGCATATCGAATCTGCCTTATCCGCAATCGCGACAACCGCGCCGGTCAGGGTTTCAGGAAGTATGCCGCCGGAATAGGTGGGGCGGTAATGTTCTTCAACAGCCGACGCGACGGCTGGGGCTTCGCCTTTTTTCTGCGCGTAGATTCTGCCCATCACGCCCTGAAGTTTCGGAAATTCCACAACAACCTGACTCACAAGGTCAGTTTTGCACAGTTCGGCAGCCCGTGAAACCTGCTGTTTGAATGTCTCATTCTGACCCGCCGCATCCGAGAGAAATTCGGCAAGTTTGCGAACCCGCATGGTTTTTTCATACATGGAGCCGAGTTTTGCCTGAAACAGCACGCCTTTGAGTTTTTCTAACCACAAGTCAAAAGACGCGTCCAAATCGCTTCTGAAAAAGAATTTCGCATCCGAGAGCCTTGCCCGAAGCACCCGTTCATGTCCTTTTGCCACAAGGGACATATCTTTTGTCCGGGTATTGTTCACCGCGATGAAACAGGGCATCAGCTTTTTGCTTTTGTCAATGACGGCAAAATATTTCTGGTGTTCCCGCATTGCGGTAATCAGCACTTCGTCCGGAACTTCCAGAAATGCGTTGTCAAATTTTCCCGCGACCGGCACGGGATATTCCACAAGATTTTTTACAATGTCAACCAATTCACTGTCCGGCAGCACGGTTCCGCCCAAATCCGCGGCAACTTTTGACACTTCCTGCTCCACAATGCGCCGCCGTTCTTCCAAATCCGCCAGCACATCAGCGGAACGCAGTTTTTCCGCATATTCGCCGGAATGCTGAATTGTCAGGGCTTGGGGCTTCATGAAGCGATGCCCGAATGTCTCTTTGCCGCTCTGAATTTTTCCGCCCAGCACAAAGGGAATGACTTCATTTCCCAGAATCGCCAGCACGGAGCGGATGGGGCGGGCAAAAGAAATCTTCAAATCCGCCCATTTCATGGTTTTCGGAAAAGCGGTCGCCAGAATTGCTTCAGGCAGAAGATTGGCGAGAACGCTTTTGCTGTCCATTGCTTTTTCTGTTTTGTCAGCGCAAAGATACCTGCCTTTTCCCGTGTCTTTGATTCGGATATCGCTGACAGAAATGCCTAATTTTTCGGCAAATTTAATGGCAGGCACCAAGGGCTTTCCCTGTGAGTCAAAACCGACTTTTTCCGGGGGACCCGTAATTTCTTCTGTCAATGCCGCCTGCTTGTCCGCTACGTCGGCAATTTCCACGCCGAGCCGCCGGGGTGTTCCGAAAATTCTGGCTTTGCCGTGCGCGATGCGGGCAGCGTCCAATTTTTGCAGGAGCAAAGCCGATAATGACGCTAAGGCAGGTTCGATATAACCTGCCGGAATTTCTTCTGTTCCGATTTCAATCAACAGATTGTTCATTTTTCATTTATTCCTTTGTTATCAATCCGGAGTGCTAAAATGAAATTTTAGCATTTTACAGCCTGCTAAAATTTCGCTCCGCTCATTTCAGCACTCCGGAGTGGACATGTTATTTCTTAACTTCCCGCTATCAGGGGAAAACCCATCGTTTCCCGCTGCTTGAGATATTCATGCGCGCAGGCTCTGGCGAGGTTGCGTATGCGTCCGATATAGCCGGTTCGCTCGGTCACGCTGATTGCCCCCCGGGCATCGAGAAGATTGAAGGTATGCGAGCATTTCAGGCAGTATTCATACGCGGGAAGCACCAGCCCCTCAGCAATCAGCTTTGCGGATTCGCCTTCATAGCGAGTAAAAAAATCCAGCAGCATCGGCACGTTTGCTTTTTCAAAATTGTAGGTGGATTGCTCCACTTCCTGCTGATGATGCACATCGCCGTATTTGATGCGGCTGTTCCATTTCAGATCATACACATTGTCTATTCCCTGCAAATACATGGTGATACGCTCAAGCCCGTAAGTCAGTTCAACAGAAATGGGATGCAGTTCGATGCTTCCGCACAGTTGAAAATAAGTAAACTGCGTAATCTCCATGCCGTCCAACCAGACTTCCCAGCCAAGCCCCGCCGCGCCGAGCGTGGGAGATTCCCAGTCGTCTTCCACAAAGCGGATGTCATGCTCCAGCGGGTCTATGCCGAGAACCTTCAGGCTTTCGAGATATTGCTCCTGCACATCAAAAGGCGAGGGTTTCAGAATGACCTGATATTGATAGTAATGTTGAAGCCGGTTCGGATTTTCGCCGTAGCGTCCGTCCGTAGGACGTCGGGAAGGCTGAACATAGGCAACTTTCCAAGGCTCGGGACCGAGCGATTTCAGCAGCGTTGTCGGGTGGAATGTCCCCGCGCCGACTTCCATGTCATAAGGTTGAACCAGCACACAGCCTTTTTTTGCCCAAAACTGATTTAATGATAAAATAACATCTTGAAAATACATTGTTCTCCTTAGCAGAGCGGGAATAATTGAGAATTGAGAATTGAGAATTGAGAAGTAAAAAGATTTCTCGCTACGCTTGAAATGACAGAAAAGAAACCTCGAAATGACAATTCTCAATTCTCAATAATCCTGACTCCCTGTGAATCTATTTTTATATTCAGCAGGCAAGCTTCCTGTCGTTTTGCAAGGATGCTTTCCCACACTTCTTTCAAACTGTCAATATTTTTGATTTCGCCCAAAGCCCATAAGCAGCCCCCGCCGCCCGCACCCGTGAATCTTGCCCCGCAGCCGGTTTTTATTGCAGATTCAACAAGCTGTTCGCCCATTTCATCCAACACATCCGGCGTCATTTTCCGCCGAATGGCGGTTTCCCGGTTCATCATTTCAGAAGCTTCTTTATAATTTGCTTGAGCCAGCGCATCAACAAATTTCTGCGTACAGGAAATAATTTCCGCCCAAAGTCCACGATATTTGCCGGAAAGAAACTGCTGAACCCATTTTCCGTTGATGTTTTTTGATTCATGCGGAATCCCGCAATATGCCAGCAGCAGATGTTTTTCCACATCCGCAAAATCAGTTTTTTCGACAACGGCTTTCTGTTTGAAAACGGGTCCGCCGATTTCGCCGGACCAGAACCACGCGTTCACGCCCCCGTAAGCCGCGGCAAGCTGGTCCTGAAGACCGCAGGGAACGCCGGCAACGCTTTCTTCAAGCGCATGTGCCAGCAGGGGAATCTGCTGTAATTCTGACTGACGGAACTCGGAACAGCATTTCAAAAACGCCGCAACAAGCGCGACGCCCGCGACCGATGAGCCGCCCAGCGCGCTGCGGGGCGGCGAAGCCGATTCAATTTCAATATGAACGCCGTCTGCCCGGAAATAAGCGGCAATGGCAAACATCAGTCCGAGCGGATGGTCAAAAGGCGCATCATCTGCCGGATATTCCACGCTGCTGAATCCTTTTGAAGAAATCTTTATCCTGCCTTTATGATAGGGAGAAAGCCGCGCCCGCGTTCTCAGATTCAGCGCAATGTTGAAGGTACAGGGTTTCAGATGCCGCAACGGGTAGTAAAACGTGCGAATATCAAGCGTGCCGCCCATGTCAATACGGCAGGGCGCGGAAACCTCGATGATTGATTCCGAAGATATTTCAGACATATTTTTCCTACAAATATTTCGCATCTACGATGCTGTTTCTCAATTCTCACTTCTCACTTCCAACATTTCCATGACTTTATGCAGTTCTTTTTCAAGCTGTTCGGACAGGAACGGAATCTGCTCGGAATGCGCTGCTTTTGCTGCCTGTTCCAAGCGAACCGCCAATTTACGGCAGGACTCCGCGCCGATGATGCCGCAGGTACTCTTAAATTCATGCGACTGAAATGCAACTTCCCGGAAATCATTTTTATGCACAGATTCCCGTAATTTTTCTATCATTGCCGGTGTGCCTTTCGTAAAAATGGAATAAGTCTTTCGGAGCAGCATTTCGTTTCTGCCGAAGCGTTTTAATGCCTCATCTTTATTCAGAATGCCTTCATCTTCAGTCGGAGAAGGCATGACCGGCGTTTCCTCGGATAAATCGCATAAAGATGAAACCGCAGGTTTGCGATTGGCAGCGTGCTTTTCGATGACTGTATTCAGTTCATTGAAATCCAAAGGTTTGGTCACGAAATCATTCATCCCCGCAGCCTCGCATTTTTCCCTGAATTCATTCAGGGCATGGGCAGTCATGGCGATGATGGGGACGGGGCCCGGGTTCGGGGCCTCGCCTCTCACCTCTGACCCCTGACCCCTAACCCCCTCCCGAATCCGCCGTGTGGCTTCGATTCCGTCCATTTCAGGCATCTCCACATCCATCAGCACCAGATCAAAATGACTTTCTGAAAGCATCTGAATCGCTTCTTTTCCGTTGTGTGCAAGTGCAACTGTATGTCCCAGCCCTTCCAGAAATTTTTGCGCGACTGTAGCGTTGATTTCATTGTCCTCCGCGAGCAGAATGTTTGCCGGCTCTATGCTCCGGATCGGGGCTTGTGAGAGATTCTGAGATGTCTCATCTTCAATTTCGCGCTCGTCTCCGATTTCAAAAACGCCCGAAAATGAAAAAGTGCTGCCCACGCCCACTCTGCTTTCCACCAGCATGGAGCCGCCCATCAGCGTCACCAATTGTCTGCATATCGCAAGCCCCAGCCCCGAACCGCCGTATTTTCTGCCCACAGAAGCTTCCGCCTGCGTAAAACTTTCAAAAATCTTTTCCTGTTTGTTTTCAGGAATGCCGATGCCCGTATCCGTGACGGAAAAAGAAAGCACGATCTGACCGGAAGGACGCTGCACGGGACATTCCGCATTCACCGTGACACCCCCGCGTTCGGTGAATTTGAAGGCATTGCTCACCAGATTCACCAATATCTGCCGGAGCCGAAGCGGATCGCCTTTCATCACCCGGGGAAGGCTGTCGGACTGATTCAGAATCAGATAAAGTCCTTTTTTCTCAGCCTGAAAAGAAAAGGTGCGCATCACGCCTTTCAGCATTTTCTCAAGGTCAAAATCAATGTTTTCAAGCGTAATTTTTCCGGCTTCAATCTTGGAAAAATCAAGAATGTCGTTGATGATTCCCAGCAGGTTCCTGGCAGAATCTCTCACGATTTGAAGATGTTGTTTCTGCTCTGCGGTCAGTTCTGTCTGAAGCGTCAGTTCTGTCATGCCGATGACCGCATTCATGGGCGTGCGAATCTCATGGCTCATGTTTGCCAGAAATTCGCTTTTGGAGCGGTTGGCGATGTCTGCGGCTTGACTTCGTTCCTCAGCATAAGCTTTTGCTTTTTTCAGTTCCTCGACAGCCCGCTTTTCCTCCGTCACATCAAAAGCCACATTGATGATGCCGGCAGGCGCGCCGTTTTCATCTGACATTTTTCTGGGATACACAGCAACGGTTCTGTATTCGCCGTTTCGGGTCCGGATCATGAACTGCAACTCCGTCTCTGCCCCGGATTTCAGCGCAGCCAGATAGGATTCTCTGACTTTTTCACGATAGGAGACATCCGGATAAATCCACTCCCACAGTCTGTTATGACCGAGAACTTCCTCACGGGAATAGCCGGAAACTCGCTCCGCCGCCTTGTTCCACACAATAAAATTTCCCGCTTTGTCCAAAACGCTGACCATCACATTGGCATTGTCAATGATGATTTCACGAAATTCGTTCAGCCTTCGGATTTCCTCGCCGGCTTTTCTGCGCTCGGTGATGTCAATGATAACGCCTTCAATATATTCCTTATCCGGATAAAGCACCGCGCTGACCGAGATATATTTGAGATTGCCTTCACGGTCTTTGATCCGCATTTCAAAGCCGTCAACCTTTCCCTGTTTTTGAATCAGCCTGCGAAGCGGGGAAATCAGACTTGCAAGATTTCTGGGAATCCGCAGGTCTTCAGGCAGGTCTTCAGATGAAAATTCCTGAATAAATTTTTCAAGATTTTCGGCGTCCGCTTCATAACCGAATATTCTGGCTGCCGCAGGATTTGCCGCCAGCACTTCGGAGCCGTCCGAGCGGACACGGTAAAGCCCCACCAATGCGGTATTGAAAAGATTCCGGTATCTTTCCTCATTTTTTCGGATAAATTCTTCCGCCCGGCGGTGTTCCGTGAGATCATGCCATACTGCAAGGAGCGCGGATTTTTCAGCATAAGTTACCGGCGTCAGTGTCGCCTCAGCGGGAAATTCTTCGCCGTTCATTTTCCGATAAATCCACTCAAAACGGTGATGCTTCTGTTTTCGGGCAATCCCGTCCATCTCAAGATGCTTTTCCACAGAAGACGCGCCGTCTGGCTGTGTTTCCGGCGACAATACCGAAGGATGAAATCCGAATATCTGGTCCCGGCGCACGCAGCCCAGCACACCGAGCGCGGCGTCATTGCACGCGATGATTCCGGAATCGTCATAAATCAGATGCGCGTCGGGAGAATATTCAAAAAGCGCACGGAATTTTTCTTCGGCAATCTGCCGCTCCTTAATATCCCGCGCATTGATGACAATTGCCCGAAGCGCCCTGTTGTTCAGCAGATTGATACATTTGGATTCAACATACAGATAATGTCCTTCTTTATGTTTGAGGCGATGAACAAAAGTCTGAACTTCCTCTCCTTTGAGAAGCGCGGAAAAAATATTTTCCCATCGGGGCAAGTCTGATTCATGAAAAAGCGCCAGCGCGGATTTTCCCAGCAGTTCATCACGCTCATATCCGAGAACTTTTGTATGAGAAGGGCTTTGATACACAATTTTGCCGATTTTTGTAAATGCCTGAATAATGTCCGTGCCGTGTTCGGTCAGTCCCCGAAAGCGTTCTTCCCTGCGTCTGATCTGCACATTCCACAGCAAAAACAGACAGAGAATCACCGTCACGCCCGCGCCGATTTCAATCGCCAGTGTCCGGATATATGCCGGATCAATGCCGTGTTCAAAACGAATCGGTATCCATTTCTGCCGGATGGCGTCATGTTCTTCCTGAGTGACGGAATCAAGTCCCTTGTTGATGAGGGAAAGCAGTTCACGCCAGTCTTTCCGCACAGCAAAACAAAGCCCGACGTTGTTGTAAGCTGTGGGTGCGGCGACTTTGAGATTTGCCAGTCCGTGTTTCTGTATCAGCCAACTGGCAGCCACCAGATTCCCGATATAAGCATCTGATTTGCCGAGCGAAACCGATTCCAGTGCCTCCAGCGTGGAACTTGCGATATGGGGGACAATGGTGGGATGGTCAGTTTTCAGGGCTTCCTGGGGGAAAAGTTCCCGGACAATCGCCACTTTTTTGCCGTGCAGGTCTTCCAGACTTCCGATAAACGGCGCATTCTTCCTTGTGATAATCACAATAGGGAAAAAAAGATAGGGCCGGCTGAAATTCATATAAGCTTCACGTTCCGGCGTGGGAGACGCGCAGGCAAGCACATCAATTTTCCGTTCTTTGGCGCGTTCAAGTACCCGGGGCCATGTCAGATTCGGGACCGCTTCTATAGAGAGATTCAGCCGTTCATTCAGTATGCGGATATAGTCCGAAGCCATGCCCTGAAATGTCCCGTCCTCTGCAATATACTGAAAGGGCGGAAAAGCAATGCCCACGCCTGCACGGATGCTTTTATGCGCCTTGAGCCAAGCTTCTTCGGCTGCGGTGAGTCTGATTCGGGAACTGACATTCTTAAAATAAAGCTTATGCGGATCGCTGATCCAGCGCCCGGCTGAGATCAGACCAATTTCAGCCAGTTCTTTGTGTGTGAACGCGTTCAAGCCCTTGTCCACAAGGTTCAGAAGTTCTCTGTTTCCGCCGCGCACCGCGGAAAAAACTTTATGCGTCAGCCGGGGGGCTTTCATGGTTTTGAAAGCGCCTGTCAGTCCCAGCCGGTTCAGTTGGCTTGATACGGTCGGAACTTCATCCATAAAGGCATAAATTTCATCCCTGACCGCGGCGTTGATGATGCTGACATTACTGTTGTAGGAAACAACCGTGAGTTGAGGAAAATTTCTCCGCAGATAGTCGTACTGCAAAGACCCTTCCATGACGCCGATATGTTTTCCTTCAATATCGTTCAGGTCAAAGATGTCGCCGTATTTTGCCGGGTAAAAAACCGTTGATTCTATTTCATAAAAAGGCTGCGAAAACTCAAGCTGTTGCAGTCTTTCAGCATCCCGAAACAGACCGGCATGAATATCCGCGTCTCCGTTTTTCAGCGCGGTCAGGGTTTCCGTCCATGCGCTGAATCGAAATTCGATTTTCTGTCCGGTTTTTTCCGCCCATCTCTGCCATAAATCCACAAACATTCCAGCAGGTTCTCCTTTGGAATTGCGCATGGTGAAGGGCGAATAGTCTTGAAGACAGGCAATCCGAATCGGCTTCCGCAATGACTCATCTTCCTGAGCCGTCAGATCTGCCGTCAGCAGAATCAGCAATAATATAGCAATTATTTTTCGCAACATAGCAGAAAAATTGAGAATTGAGAATTGAGAATTAAGAAGTGTTCACTTCTCACTTCATCATTTTCTTCACGTCCTCCCAGACTGCCCGTTTTTTTTCAGGATTACGAAGCAGATCGGCGGGATGAAAGGTGGGCAGAAGTTTTATGCCCATGTAGTCATAAAATTTTCCTCTGAGCTGTGAAATGGGCAAATCTGTTTTCAGCAGCATCTGTGCGGCTTCCTCTCCCAGCACGCAGATAATATCCGGTTTTATCGCCGCCATCTGCTGATTGAAAAAAGGCAGACACGCGTTTATCTCATCAGGCTTGGGGCGTCTGTCCGCCGGGGGACGGCATTTCACCGCATCGCAGATGTAAACCTGATGCCGGCTCAATTTCATTCCGGCTTCGATGATTTTGGTCAGCAGTTGCCCTGCCTCGCCGAGAAAAGGCTTTCCGCTCCGGTCTTCTTCAATGCCCGGTTTGTCGCCGACAAAGACAAGTTTTGCCTGCGGATTTCCCTCTCCGAAAACAAGATGAAGCCGATTTCGGGAGAGCGCACATCGCCGACAATTGCCAAATTCCGCACGAACAGCCGTCAGCGCATTTTCCGGAGCGCATTTTTGACTGTATGCCAAACTTTCAGTTTGGCACTCCGGAGGCGATTTCACCTGCTCGCGTTCCGGTCTCCGTAAAGCCGGGGACAGCGTTTTTCCCCAGCTTTTCAGAATTTCAAGACTTTGAGCCGAGCAGTCAAACCCCGGGCATCCGATTTCAGCTAAAAATCGGAGGTAATTTTCGACATCTCCGATGAGCGAAGCAACATTTTTTTTTGTATAAACGGACATTTTTGACCTCACAGACTCGTTACAAGGCTCTGCCTTGTAACGCACAGGACTCAGCCCCGTCTGCGGCAGAGCCGCTCCTCCTGCGTTACGAGGCAGAGCCTCGTAACGAGATTTCCGTGTAAGGTCAGCTTGCCCTGTCTTTTCTTCTTTGCGCCCTCTGCGCCCTTTGCGAGAAACTTTTTATAAACTTGTTATGTCATTCCGAACGCTCTGCTGTGTCATTCCGAACGCAGTGAGGAATCTTTAAGCCAATTTTATAAGATTCGGCTCGCTTCGCTCGAAATGACAGAAGGTTTGCTCGAAATGACAGAGAGGACACGGTCTAAAAGAATATGCGCGACCTCATCTTTTCCCATAGCCGAAAGCGGCTCTTTTGTGCCGTTGCGGTAAAAAAGCGTGACCTGATTCGTATCTGTCGCAAAACCGGAACCCGGATGATTCACCAGATTTCCCGCAATCATGTCAAGATTCTTTTCCTCAAGTTTCTTACCCGCGTTCCGCTCCAATTCCTCAGTTTCAGCGGCAAATCCCACCAATATCTGACCGTCTTTTTTCCGTCTGCCGAGTTCTTTGAGAATATCCTGATTTTTTACCAAAAACAAAGTCGCCTCATCTTTCTCGCCCTTCTTGATTTTCTGCTTTGCCGCTTCTTTAGGTCTGAAATCCGAAACCGCCGCTGTTTTAACAATGATGTCAGACTGTTCCATATAGTTAAATACAGCCGCCGCCATTTCCTGCGCGCTGCTGACTTTCAGCACAGTGACATTTATCGGATCCGTCAGATTCACGGGACCCGCAATCAGCACAACGCCTGCGCCCCTGTGTTCTGCGGCTCTTGCCACCGCGTAGCCCATCTTGCCGGATGAGGGATTGCTGATAAATCGCACCGGATCAATGGCTTCACGGGTGGGTCCCGCTGTGACCAAAACTTTTTTGCCTTTCAGGTCTTTAGGCGTCAGACAGCATATCAGCCTGTCCAAAATTTCCGGCGGTTCGGGAAGTCGTCCGGGTCCCGTCGTGCCGCAGGCAAGTTCTCCGGCCCCCGGTTCTGTAATAACATATCCGTAAGATGCGAGCATCTCCAGATTCTTTTGAACGGGACGGCTCAGATACATATTTGTATTCATGGAAGGACAGAGCAGCACCGGCGATGTCACCGCGAGCATGAAGGTACTCAGCGCATCATCCGCGATGCCGTTTGCACATTTGCCGATAATGTTGGCGGTTGCAGGCGCAATCACCACCGCATCCGCTACGGATGCCCATTCGATATGTTTGATGGAAGCGTCATCGCTGTCTGCAAAAAGGTCTGTGCATACGCGATGACCGGATAATGCCTCGAATGTCATAGCTCCCACAAATTCACGGGCGTTTTTTGTCATGATGACTCGGACATCTGCGCCTTCTTTTTTCAGAAGCCGCAGAAGTTCCACGCTTTTGTACGCCGCAATCCCGCCGCATACACCCAGTATGATGTTTTTATTTTTGATGCCGGTTTTCATTCTTGAATGACCTTAGAGAATTGAGAAGTGAGAATTGAGAAATAAAGTGTTCAATTCTCAATTCTCAATTCTCAATTAATTTAATCCAACTTATAAAGCCCTTCTTTTTTTTCAACACCGCTTTCTGTGATGGTCGGCGAGACCCATATCTCGACATAAGTGGTGAATCTCCCTTCGGACATGCTGATCACGCACCATCTGTTTTCTTTGTGAAACAGCATGATGCTGCGGGGAGATTTGAACGCGCTGACTTTTTTCCAGTTGTCTTTGGACATATTGCTTTCAAAAAAACTGATGAGAGAGGGTGAATCCACCCTGCCTTTTAATCCCAGAACGCCGCCTGTAAAACCGGGCGTCTGATAGATAAAAGAC
>DZCT01000572.1 GCA_022736535.1 Desulfatirhabdium butyrativorans
ATTTCGAGCGGTCTCTCCTGTCATTTCGAGCGGTCTCTCCTGTCATTTCGAGCGGAGCGAGAAATCTCAGATTCCTCACTGCGTTCGGAATGACAGGGAACGGAAATGACAATAATTGAGCGGAAATATTTCACTCCGCTGTCATTTTTCAAAAAAATATAGTCAGAGAAAATATATCAAAATATCAGAAAATGTTCAGTATATATAATGTTCAGATGTGAAATGAGCCGCCGTTTTCAGAATATCCTGAAAAATATGTTGACACGGCTGCCGACTGTGTTATTATCCTCTTCAGTTCTTTGAAAAGGTAAGGGGTTGCCGCATACAGACACCTCTGCGGCGTAAAACCTTTCGGGCAGACCGTAAACTGCAAGAGCCGGCGACCTGCAATTTTCGGGTGAAAGTCCCGCCGGGGTCTGACAGCGGACGGAAACGTCGGACAGTATGAGACTGAAACGGCAGGCAGATCAGGATTGCAGCGAGGCAATCATAAACATCACGCAGTTACCGGATCGGAAACAAAGTATCTCCGAACGCTCACGCCGACGGAGCAGAGGGCGTAGGGTTACGTCCGGTGAGGGTTATGCCTTCATAAACATTCTATATCATAATTCCTAACATTCTGTATATTCTGATATAAAATGATAACCTAACGCTAAAGTAAGCGCTGCGCTGTCAGGCGCATCCGCTTGACCGGCGGGTTAGCCGTCAACTCCTCGTTCAAATTCCTGAATATAAGAAATGACGGATTCAGACCATCCGTCAATATGCGTCCACTCCCCATATCCTACGCCGTTTTGAGCAGATGCCACATTGATCAGATAACCCTTGCCGATAGGATCGCGAACCGGATCGGCTGACTGTTCATCTGTGAGTACGATCAATCGGTCGGGGCGAAGGTTCTGCCCTTGATATGAAATCGGCATCGGATAATGAGCAAAATTCAAGGTATTTACTTTTTTGCTTTTATCGGCATAGATACATTCGACTGCGAGACCGAGAGGGGTTCCGCTGTGTTCCTGACTATTCATAATCGCATCACGCAAAGCAAAACCTCTTCGTGCCGGAGCTTCGACAAGCTTCATCGAAAATGTGAATATTTTTATGGTTTCAAACACTTCCCGTGCCAGAATTGCCAGCCCGCAGGCTGCGTCAATCCGAGTCATATCGGATTTGGAAGACAATCGTATATTCATCGAGCTTGAGACATCAACTAACAAAACCGTTTTCCCTTGCAATTTATCTTGAATTGAAAGGCATTTCATCATGCTTTTTTCGAGATAGGTTTCTAATTGGGGAGCGTATTTTGATGCGGCAATGAAACGGAACGGCAGCACTTTTTCAGGATTCAACGCCTGCAATCCCTGTATAATCAGGGCTTCATCAACATTGTCCTCCTGCATGTTGCGCAGATTGCGGAGAAGCGCCAATGCACCCAGTTTCCGTTCTTTCAAAAGACGTTCCCATTTCTCTTTTTTGGGGATACCGTCCTGAGCCGAAAGCGATACTTCCCATGTATCAGGAACAGCCAGTTCATTGTTAATGAGCCGTTTCCAAAGCGCGTCCTGTTCGGCATCTTTGGGTTTTGCATGGCACAGAAACAAGACATCCCGTAATTTGATTTGTCCGTCCCTGTTGTACTTTGCCAATTGATATTCGCTGAACTTCTCAAAGGCAGAAGCAAGCCCCTTCTTGACCTGAGCCGACAGCGGACATTTCCTGTTTTTCCAATAAATCGCCAGAAATTCAGAAAGTTCGTCAGGGCGTTGGATAACTGTTTCCAATGTTTTTGCCGCCAGATGTTTATGGGTGGGGTGCTTCGCCATCTCACGGACAAGTAACAACGGCACATGACGAAGTTTCATCTTCGTTCTGGCTTCGACTGCCATATCCGCAACCTTCTGAGCGTCAACCTGCGGCACTGATGACGCTATCCGAACAGCGATGTCCTCTCCGCTTTCGTAAAATTCTTTTTCCCATAGCAGGCACGACATGACAGATCGCCGTAATTGCTGTTCGGCGTTAACAGGTACGGCTTTTGCCCCTTCATGCGTATAGATTGGTTGACGAGGAAGATTGAGTTTCGCCATCGTAACACCTCCGTTTCAGGTTGATAAAATAAAAACGGCGGGAGAACAAAGGAAACAGGTGTTATCATTGGAAGTGAAGTATCCCGTTTCTACGCTACCCGCCGATGGAATATATTATCGGGGAACAGATGAAAAAAGTATGTCAGCGTTCTATCCAATTGAACTATACGCACTTATTATGTGCGTAACAGGACTCGAACCTGCATCTCTCGCTTAGAAGGCGAAGTAACTCTTTTCTACGCCACCGATAATCTTTTATGCCGAGGAATAAGCGAAATAAGCTTTTTCACAATTGCGCTGCCAACTGCGCCACGCCCCCACACAGGGGCGGTCGGATTTGAACCGACGACACATTGTTTTGGATGAAGTATCTCATTTCTTCGCCATCGGCAATATGTTAAAAATATTTATTAATATAAATAGCAGACAGCAATTATGATGTCAATACAATTTCAAAGAATTTTATGCCTTTTGGTTACGTCTGTTTTTGGGGAACGGCCAACCGGTGATTAGCCGGTTTTTTTCCGCCTTTCATCCGAAAAGGTGTATCAGCCGGTTTCCGGCTGACATGAAAAATCGGATGTTATGCGGAAAA
>DZCT01000573.1 GCA_022736535.1 Desulfatirhabdium butyrativorans
AGCGTGGGAACGAGGTCAAGTGCGTAACTGACCTCTCAGTTTTTCTTATCTGCCGCAAGCCTGCCCTGTTCCAGCGCTTTCATTTCAAGGGGAATGAGCTTTTCCTTGCCTGCAAATTCCTCCTTGACAGCCTCTATGAGCAAATCATATTCAACGATCTTGCTCCGGGCAACAAATGCGCCGAGCGCTACAATATTTGCGGCTTTGATTGATCCGAGTTCATTGGCAATCTCCGAAACCGCCACCACAAGTTCGTCAACATCGCTACGCCCTGAGCGGACAGGAATCAGAGAACTGTTTATCAGTATTACTCCCCCCGGCTTGACGGTGGGAGCAAATTTTTCCAACGAGGGCCGATTCATGGCAACGAGATGACGGGGATTCTTGATAATCGGCGAGCCGATGAGCTTATCGCTGATAACCACCGTGCAATATGCGGTTCCGCCCCGCATTTCGGGACCGTAAGACGGAATCCACGCCACTTCAAGCCCCTTATTCAGCGCGGCATGGGCGAGAATCTTCCCGCATAACAGAATCCCCTGTCCGCCAAAACCGGCAAACATGACTTCACTTTGCATTTTTCCTCCTAAATTTGATGCGTAGGGTGAGGTTTCTCGCAAAGAATGCAAAGTCCGCAAAGAAAAAAAAGGCTCTTTTTTTATTAAATAAAGCTTTAGTTCCTTTGCGCTTTTTGCGCCCTTTGCGAGAGATTTTTATGAAGTTTCTCGCAAAGCACGCAAAGTCCGCAAAGAAAAAAAAAGGCTCTTTTTTTATTAAATAAAGCTTTAGTTCCTTTGCGCTCTTTGCGTCCTTTGCGAGAACCTCTTTTCATTCCCGATAACGTCTAACGCGTGGTGGGCATTTCATGCCCACCCTACGCCGGTTCTTTGTATTCGCCCAGCTTGTAGTAAGGGAGCAGTTTTTCCTCAGTCCATTTTACCGCGTCTATCGGAGACATTCCCCAGTTGGTCGGGCATGTGCTGACAAGCTCCACCATGCTGAAACAACGGTTTTCCATCTGATAAGTAAATGCCTTTTTGATCGCCTTCTTTGCCTTGACAATATATTTGGGGCGAATCACGGTCTGCCGGGTGATATATCCGGTTGTCTCCAAGGCGGAAAGCAACTCTGCCATTTTAATGGGCATTCCGCAGTCTTCCACATTTCTTCCGAAAGGAGAAGTCGTAGTTTTCTGCCCCGGCATGGTAGTCGGTGCCATCTGTCCGCCGGTCATGCCGTAAACCGTATTATTTACAAAGATAGTCGTAAATTTCTCGCCCCGGTTCGCGGCGTGAACAATTTCTCCCATGCCGATGCTTGCCAGATCGCCGTCGCCCTGATAAGTGAAAACCATCAGATCGGGACGCACCCGCTTGATGCCGGTTGCCATTGCCGGCGCTCTGCCGTGCGCGGCTTCCTGAAAGTCAAAGGTAAAATAATTGTAAGCCAATACCGCGCAGCCCACCGGCGCAATGCCGACGGTTCTGCCCCGAATGCCCAACTCGTCAATGACTTCCGCAATCAGACGGTGAATCACGCCGTGAGTACATCCCGGACAGTAGTGCGTATGGGTCTCGGCAAGGCTTTCCGGTCTTGTAAATGTCTTTCCCATGATAACTCCTTTAAGTGAGAATTGAGAATTGAGAAATAATTTTTCAATTCTCAATTCTCAATTTTCCTGACTGCATCCATGACTTCTTCGGGCGTCGGAACGTCGCCCCCGCATTTTCCGTACCACTCAACCGGACGTCTGCCCTGAACGCAGCGTTCAACGTCTTCCACCATCTGCCCCATGCTCATTTCTATGCTGATAACGGCTTTGCAGCTTTCCTTCCATGCCGCGTCTCGAACCGCTTTTTCAGGAAAAGGAAAGAGCGTTTGCGGACGGAGCATTCCGACTTCCAATCCCTGCGCTTTTAAAAGATCAATGGCGGTTCTGCACACCCGGCTCATGGTGCCGTAGCTCACAATCAGCACTTTGTAGTCCGCATCGGTGTTGTAGCCCTCGTAAAGAATTTCCTCCCGCTTCATCTGCTCGTATTTTGACTTCAGGAGCAGATTCTGGTCATTCAGCACTTTCGGGTCAAGATAGAGCGATTTGACTAAATTGCGTTTATTGCTCTTGCGGTGATCCATGCCGCTGGTTGCCCAGTCGTCTTTGTTGCTCGGCTCGGTTTTCAGATGATCTGGAAATTCCACCGGCTCCATCATCTGACCGATCAGCCCGTCGCCCAGAATCATCACAGGATTGCGGTATTTCTCAGCAAGCGGAAAGGCTTTCATCACCATTTCCACCGCTTCCTGAACGCTTGCCGGCGCCATGACGAGCAAGTGATAATCCCCGTGGCCGCCGCCCTTTGTCGCCTGAAAATAATCTCCCTGCGAGGGAAGAATGCCGCCGAGTCCGGGACCGCCGCGAATGATATTCACAAATACCACCGGACACTGCGCGCCGGCAATATAGCTGATGCCTTCGCTCATGAGGCTGATACCGGGACTTGACGAGGTAGTAAACACCCGCTCTCCGCACGCGGACGCGCCGAAAAGCATGTAGGCAACAGCGACTTCGCTTTCTCCCTGCAAAAATACGCCGCCGACTTCGGGCATACGCCGGGAGAGATATTCCGCGACTTCGGACTGCGGCGTGATCGGATAGGCAAAATAGTTGAGACATCCTGCCCGG
>DZCT01000109.1:0-8865 GCA_022736535.1 Desulfatirhabdium butyrativorans
CGAGATACATGCCCTGTGCCGGATTTGAAGCAATCAGCGAGAACAGCGGGCGTTTATGAGCGGCTGCGGTTCCCGGGTCTTTAAAGACATTTTCTATTGAGTCATCGGGAATCAGAATTGCAGCAAAACGGTCTCCGGGTCTCATGCCAAGACGCCTTAGTCCTTTGTAGGGTCCCGCGTTCCAGTCTTTTGTCTCGCCGTCGAGCGCGCCGCTGAATCTGGCTCTTTCTGCCGGGTCTGAAAACACAATGTATCCGTCTTCGGTATTGGACAATGCCCGCCTCGCGGCTTCTTTCACAAACTCCGGCGAACCGGGCGTGAATGAAGCCATTCCCGAAAGACTGAATACGCCGAGTTCTCCCTCATACCTGCCGCCGTCATAGAGCCATTCGATTTCGACAATGCCTCTGTCTCCCACTGTGAAAAAGCCTCCTGTAAATTCCGCCGGCGGCTCATCCCCAGCCGCATTTTCCTTTTGCTCAACCTGTGTTTCTTTTGGCGGAGAAATCAGGATGTGTTCTTTATCGGAATATCCCTGAGATTTGTAGTTTTCCTCCGCAACTGCAGCCCCGTGCAGGAAATTCGAGAGAATAAGACAGGCAACGATAATTCCCCAAAAACATAAGGATTTGTTTATTATTGATTTCATGTTGTGTTCCTCCTTTTTTTATCCATGTAGGGGCAACCCCCTGTGGTTGCCCTTGTTCCGGTTGCCCGATTAGAGGGTAAGCACGGGGGCTTACCCCTACAACGCTTCTCTGTGCCGAAAACACTTGTCTGTCGCACAAAAACCCCCGGGGGCCCCCTCAAGGGGGGATTTTGTTGAACGCTGCGCCCCATTATTCCCCCCTTGAGGGGGGCAGGGGGGTGTCTGCCCGTGTGGGCGCAGTTTGTCGGTGGGCATTTCATGCCCACCCTACTGCAACTACTCGGTCATTGCGGCAGTAACCTTCATAATATCCTTAACCGTGACAGTGCCGTCATCGTCGAGATCGTAAAAAGCATCATAGTCCGCATCGCCTTTTGCCGTATTCCAGTGTGAAGCAATCCTTTCAACATCACTGTCGTCAATCTTTCCGCTCCCGTCAAAATTATAAACGAGCGGTTTGCCTTCATCTGACACGGGTATGTGCGGTTCTTCAAAGCTGGACGCCATATCAGATGAAAAAGTCACTTGGGATACGAGCGTCTGATATGCGATGATTGCCAAACTCTTTTGGTAGTGGTGTAGAAGAGGTGATGCTCTCTGTTCCTGTCATTCTGAGCGGAGCGAAGAATCTGTTATTATAACAGTTTATTATAAAAAATGAGATTCTTCGCTCCGCTCAGAATGACACCCTGCCGTCACCTATACTATACCACTACCACTCTTTTTATCTGAAAATATCTGATTCGTTCCCAAATATTCGCTTACGGTCACATCAGCGAATCCGCTTTCCGTACCTTGCAGCACAATCCGGTAAACATCTTCCGCGGAAGGACTCAGGGAAACCGTCTGCCCGCGGCTGTCAGCAGCAGTGAAAGCCGCTTGGGGAATATCGCAGCCGTCTTTGCTGCATTCATTGTTAGCGGCATCATAAACCGCCAGATTTGCCGAACCCTCCACGCTTACAGAGAGTTGAAGGCTCTGGCTCTGGCGCACGAATGTCTCTGCCGGCATGGAAACATTGCCTTTTGTATCAATCGCATAAATGACGATCCGGTATTCACCCAAGTCAAGAAAACGATAATATGTTCCTTCATAAACGCCGTCTCCCTTGTCGCTCAACTCCAATACCGGCAATTCCGGGAGCGATTCACTCTCAGATACGGACAGCCTCAGATGTCGGCGGAATGATGACTGCCAGCACTTGAGCGATGCCGGTGAGCGCGTTCACATCGCCTGCCCGGATGTCTGCATAAGTCTGTTTCTCCAAAGTCTGCCCCACGGAAACATCGCCGATAATCGGCATGTCTCCTGCCAGCATAATGCCCGCGCCGATACGGTAATTCTCCGCGAGATAACCGTCTGATTTCTCATTGCCGATGCCGTTTCCGTTGTCATCCAGCACTGGAATCTGCTCCGCTCCGGGAAATCTGCCGCTCAAATATCTCACAGACTGTTTTGCCCAGTAAAATGCGTCAGCCACATTTGAGCCGCCAATGACCTGTTTCCAGAAGAAGCGGGAAAAAGAAACCGTGCCGTCAGCCGGAAAATAAGCAGGCTGTTCGCCGGAAGCAGCAGCGATGAAAATCCGCTCCCTGTCTGCCGGAGGCGTGAGCGATGCGATAAAATTTCCCGAAGCAGACGCATCATAAATCACCGTCACTTTGCCGCTGATGCTTTCCTGAAGGCTGTCAAGCCAGGCGTCCAATTCCGTGTTCGTGAGCGATTCCGTATCATCAAGCCGGAATCACGAGACTGTCCGCATCTTTATGGAAAAACAGAGAAAAAGAATTGTGATTTGTTTCTGTGCGGCGCGCTCGGCAGCTTCGGAATCCCGTGAATGGGCTTTCGGGCTGACCTTCAGTTCCTCTGCTTCATCAACAGACAGCAATGATTCCGTTGACCTGTATGTGATTATTTCGGGTTTGGAACATCAGGTACAGATGTATTCCTTTAAGAATCTGGCGGCGTTTGATTTCACGCTCCGATTTTGAAAACGTCTCCCTTTTTTATTTATTTTTTTTCATCCCCGCGCAAGTTTTTTCCGCCTCGGTTGTTTAAATGATAAAATCAGATTCACACATTGTCTGAACTGTGATTTGTCTGATGATTCTGATTAACCTGATTAACGCCTGAAAATCAGACAAATCATATAAATCAGACAAATCACAGTTCAGACATCTGACGCTTATCAACAACGGAGGAAAAAATGATGCTTTTTCCGATTTCAGGTATCGAGGTCAGCCCCTGGGTTCCGCCGCTCGTGGCTTTCGCCATTTCGCTGTTTACTTCGATGGGCGGCGTGTCCGGGGCCTTTCTGCTGCTGCCCTTTCAGGTCAGCGTGCTGGGATTTAACACTCCTGCGGTCAGCGCCACCAATCAGGTCTTTAATATTGTTGCGATTCCCAGCGGGGTTTATCGCTATATCCGGGAAGGGCGCATGGTCTGGCCCCTGACATGGGTTGTCATTATCGGAACGCTCCCCGGCGTGCTGATCGGCGCGATTCTGCGGGTTCAGTATCTTCCGAATCCCCGCAATTTCAAAGTCTTTGCCGGTTTTGTGCTGCTGTATATCGGCGTAAGGCTGATGAAAGATTTGCTCAAAAAAAAAGAACCCGGCAAAAATGGGCTTTCAGCAGAGGAGCAGTTCCAGAAGCTGATGCAGGAATACCG
This sequence comes from Desulfatirhabdium butyrativorans, assembly GCA_022736535.1. Taxonomy (GTDB): domain Bacteria; phylum Desulfobacterota; class Desulfobacteria; order Desulfobacterales; family JAIFKL01; genus JAIFKL01. Next base: position 3,320 of record DZCT01000109.1, read on the forward strand.
CAGATCCGACGATCCGAATCAGGCAAAATTGCCGAATATTATTGTGGAAAAATTCAGCCTGAGCCGCATTGTCTATGAATTTTACGGGCAGCGTTTTGACATAAACGCAGTCGGACTGATGGCATTGAGTTTTATCGTGGGAATTATCGGCGGCGTTTACGGCATCGGCGGCGGAGCGATTATCGCGCCCTTTTTCGTGAGTTTTTTTCATCTTCCGGTTTATACGGTTGCCGGCGCGGCATTGATGGGCACATTTGTGACCTCAGTGGCAGGCGTGGCATTTTATCAGTTCATCGCGCCGTTTTATCCGAATACGCCTGTCGCGCCGGACTGGCTGCTGGGTTTTCTCTTCGGCATCGGCGGATGCGCGGGGATGTACTGCGGCGCAAGATTGCAGAAATTCGTTCCCGCCAAAGCAATCAAATGGATATTAGTCTTCTGCATCTTATTCCCGGCAATCAAATATATTTGGGAATTTATGTCTTAAATGTTAGACATTTTCGGAAATAAAAAAAGTTCTCGCAAAGGACGCGGAGAACGCAGAGGAAGAAAGAGAGAATCCGTCCGCCGTTCTGCGATTTCCGGCAGCTTTGCGGTCTCTGCGTCCTTTGCGAGACCGATTTTAATAAAATGGGCATTGCTTATTTCCGAAAAAGTCTATTATGATGATTGTAAGCCAATCATCCTCCGGAGTGCAAAAATGAAATTTTTGCAAATGCTAAATTTTCAATTTAGCACTCCGGAGTGAACTTCTGATTTAATTCAGTTATGACAGATTCCGACCTCGATTTGATCAAAGCCGTCCAAGCCGAATCCTTTTTGTCGCCGAGGGGGCAGCAGGCTTTTGAAGAATTGGTGAAACGCTATCAGCAGCCGCTTTTCAACTTTGTTTGCAGATATGTCGGGGAGCGTTCTGTCGCCGAAGATTTGACGCAGGAAGTTTTTCTGAGAGTCTGGCAGGCGGCGCCGAGATTCGAGGCCCGGGGAAAAGTTTCGACATGGATATTCAAAATTGCTTACAATCTCTCAATGAATGAAATCAAACGCCGCAGACGTTATCAGAATTTTTACAAAGGATTTTGGGATGATGCAAGGGCGGAATCGCTGTTTTCCAAACAGCGGGATTCACGGGAGTTGGAAGAAGACATCATGCGGGCATTGGCGCAAATCCCTGAAAATCAGAGAGCCGCACTGCTGCTGCGGGTGAATGACGGATTTTCTTATAAAGAAATCAGCGAGATTCTGAATGTCTCGCCTGCGGCTGTGGAGTCGCTGATTTTCAGAGCGAGAACGAAACTGAGGGAATTGAGAAGTGAGAAGTGAGAAATTAAGTCGGCACAGCGCTTTGGAGTTGGGAGCGTGAGCGACCGGAAGAAAGGGGTTTCCATGAACTGTCAGGATGTTCGGAAAAAAATTTCTGCTTATATGGACGGCGAAAACGATGCGGCAATGTCTCAGCGTATCAGAGAGCATCTGTCCGAGTGTGCGGAATGCCGGAACACATTGCAGGCGTTCCAAGATACGGACAGCTTTCTCAGAAAATTGCCGACGCATGAAGTATCTCCCGGATTTACGCGGCAGGTGATGTCCGAACTTCGATATAATGTGAGACATAAATCCCATTCTGCATATAACCTTCTGAATCGCTTTATGAAATTTTTTGAAATCCTTTTCGATGTTTCAGAATTGCCGAAATCTCCTGCATCGCTTGAAGAATTTGCTGATTTTCCCCCCGGTTCTCTGTGCAAAATTTATTTTAAGATTCTGTAATAATTTGAAATTAAATAAAAATATCTCGCAAAGCCCGCAAAGGCGCAGAGAGATAAATAAGTCATCAGACATTTTCGGAAATAAAAAGAGGTTCCCGCAAAGGACGCGGAGAGCGCAAAGGAATGTCATTTCGACGAATCAGGCACCGTGTCATTTCGACGAACGAAGTGAGGAGAAATCTTTTCTGTGAAGGTTAAGATTTCTCGCTGCGCTCGAAATGACAAGACGCTGCGCTCGAAATGACATTCCGAACGCCCGAAATGACATTCCGGCAGATTTGCGGTCTCTGCGTTCTCTGCGGCCCGGCTAAGAACAGACGCGAGAGACTCAGCCGCTTATTTCCGAAAAAGTCTATTCTTTGCGGTCTCTGCGTCTTTACGAGACACAACTGAAACAAGGTATTGAAAAATGATGCGATATTTTTTCTGGGGGGTTTTGACAGCCCTCATTTTTGTATTGATACTTCTGTCCGCTGTGTATCTGCATTTAAAGAAAAAGCGGGAAAAACACAAAGCCGTCAAAGGCTATCTTGATTTGATTCCCGACCTGACAGAAACACAGCGATTGCAGGTTCAGGAAATCCGCCGGACCTTTTTGCCCAAAATGGAAGGCATCAGAAAAAATTTATATGCCTGTCGTGCGGAACTCGCTGAACGCCTTTTTGAAGAACCGGCAGACCGCTCGAAAATAGCCGCGATTGCCGAACAGATTCTCCGCCATCAGTCCGAGCTGGAAAAAGAGGTGATTGAACATATTCTCGAAGAAAAAGAACTGCTTTCGCCCGCACAGAAACGAAAATTCTATGAGATTATTGTAAAAGAATTTTCCTCCGGCGGTCTCGGCGTGCATGATGTGAACGGCAGGAAACCGCTCCCCCCGCAGTAAAACGGGTTTGAAACCCGTTGCAACGGAGAACGCTCCGCCCGGCTGATACCAATTCGCTTTCAAAGATCGGTCTTTCAGACCGTAAATCGCCCCGGCTGAGAACAGATTTAAATCGCTTAAATTTCTGAAACCGCTTGAAAAGCGGTTTTACGGAGAACACCGTTTTTGAAAGCGAATTGGTATGAGAACAGATTTCCGCACTCCGGCCGGATAAGCGAATCGGTATAAGTATTCACCTTTTTGCTGACAAAATTACAGGATTGCTGATCTGACCTCAATGCGTTTGACAGAAAGGTTTCGGTATGATAAAGTCTTTCCGATTTTTTGGAAAAAGGCAAAAAGTATTCAGTCCGTCTGATCAGGAAGGAAAGACATGAAAATCAAAGATTCAGCAAAATTAAGAGAATTATCCCCGATAATATTTATCTTTCTGCTTACAGTCATATTTTTTTTTCCTGTAATTTTTCAGGGAAAAACATTTTATGCCTTTGATACCTTGTTGCAGTATTTACCGTGGTCGTCTTATACACCACCGGACTTCAAAGCGCACAATTCTCTGATCACCGATCCGGTGAATGTCTTTTATCCTTACTACAGTTTCCTGAAGGAATGCAGCGATGCTGGCACATTCTTTTTTTGGAAATCTTATAATTTTTGCGGCTTACAAATATCCCCCACAGGTCATCTTCCTGCTTTTTTTTCCTACCTTCTCTTTCCCCAGTCAACAGCCCATGATTTACTGCTCTGGCTTCATCTGTTCGGAGCAGGTCTGTTCATGTTCCTGTATCTTAAAAATATATGCTTGAACAGCATTCCTGCGCTGATCGGCGCAATCGCCTGGATGTTTAACGGCTATGTGATGGTCTGGTTTGAATTTGAAAATGTTATCATTATGGCGCCTTCATTGCCGGCTTCTCTTTATTATTCAGAACTTTGGCTGAAGAAAAGAGAAAAACTTCATTGTCTGTGTTTCACTTGTGCAATTGCATTGTCAGTCACAAACGGCAGCGCGCAGTTGAATATTTATCAGCTTATATTTATCGGATTTTATTTTGCATTCCGATATTTTTCATTGAGAAAAAATTCCGATTTTCAAAAAATCGGCAAAAAGGAACTGCCGATGCTGGGCTTGTCAGTTTTGCTGTTAGTATTGATATGCTCAAGCTTTCTTATCAGACATTTATCTTTGCTTGATGATCCTCATCGCCGTAATTTTTCCTTTGAGGAACTTTATGATAAAACCGGAAAACTTCCGGAAAAATATTTGACTACTTTGATATTTCCTGACTTTTTCGGAACGCCGGCAGGAAATAATATATGCTTCGCTCCCCGAACCAGTGAAACACAGTCTTATAATAACTACAATGAATTATGTATATATTCAGGCATACTGCCCCTCTTTCTTGTCTTTGTATGTCTTCCCTATCTGGGAAAAAAAGAGTATATCTTATTTTATTTTTTCACTGCTGTTGTCGCCTTAACGATGGCTATGGGAAGCGTTCTTTATTATCCGATGGCTAAATTTATTCCGGGTCTGAATCTTTCCTCTCCGACGCGTATTCTCTATATTTTCGGATTTTCCATGACTGTCTTGGCTGCAATCGGCGCCGATATTCTGTTATCCGGTGAAAATATAAAAAAACTGGCGATTATCACACTGTGGTCGCTGCTTTTGGGAGCAGCGATAACAATATCTCTCTTTGTCCAGACAGAAACAGGCATAAAATGGGCATCAAGTTCAGCCCGCTGGGGAAATTTGAATCCGTATTACAGAATGTTTCAGGAACACTTCGCTCTTTTGTCGCCGGTTATATTAAAACCGCTCGGACTTGCTTTCATATCATTTCTTTCACTCGCTTCCGCATTACTTTACAGGGAAAAAAAATCAAAAACAATTTTTCTTTCCCTTGCTCTTCTTATCATCTCTTATGATCTGATGTCATTCGGCCTGTTCTACAACACGGTGTCGCCGAGAGAACTTGAATTTCCTGAAACAGAGGCGGTCCGATTTTTGAAGAAAGATAAATCAGCTTACAGAATCATCACTTACGGAAACTTTATGCACAACAGCCTTGCTCCCTTCCGTATTCAGGACGCGGGCGGATATTCTTCCTTCTACCCGAAACGTTACGGCGAATTTCTGCATCTGAGTCAGAACGGTACTGATATACCCTTTCCTGATGATTTCAGCCGATGGATTTACTTCAAAAAATTCGGTTCTCCATTGCTTGATCTTATCAATATAAAATACCTGCTCCTTCCGCCGTCTATGCCGATAAAGTCTTTGAAACTGAAACTTGTCTATGACGGCGAAATAAAAATATATGAAAATACAGAGGCATTTCCGAGAGCATTCTTTGTTCCGTCATATCAGTTGTGTGAGAGTCGGACAGAGGCATATCAGACGATGGCATCGTATTCCGCATCGGATTTCAGGAAAAAAGTCGTATTGGAATCCCTGCCGCCGAAAGATTTTATACAGAAGAGCAATACTGAAAGTGAAGCTGAGTCAACGGTTAAGCTGATCTCTTACCGATCCGATAAGATAGAAATAGATATTTCAGCCGCTCAGAAAGGCTTTTTAGTCATAAGCGACAACTACCATTCAGAATGGAGAGCAGAAATAGACAAGGAACAAGCGACGGTTCTGCGAGCCAATTATATTATGCGGGCAATTCCGATAGAACAAGGCGTTCATAAAGTATTGCTCACGTTTTCTCCCAGGCTGCTAATATCAGGGGCAGCTGCAACTGCTGTCGGATGGTTTGCAATCATTGTGCTGATAGCAATTTCAGCATTTGCTATGAGAAAAAAAATACATAGTTCTCAATTATAAAAAAAGCTCCGTAAAACGGGTTTGAAACCCGTTTTACTTTTATCAGATCAGACCC
>DZCT01000109.1:8965-12598 GCA_022736535.1 Desulfatirhabdium butyrativorans
CTACTTATCTTTGACAATATTTTTTCTGAAAGGGCGGCTGACAATATCCCAGAATCTCATCGGAATCTTCATATAAACTGGGAAGAAGAACGGAATTTTTGAAATATTGTTGTTTAAATACTGCAAAAATGTATAAATCAGCGATTCAACGGTCTGCTGAGGAAGCCTGCCTTTAAGATCAGGAACTTTTCTGCCTCTCAATTGCTCCAGAAAATAGACAGCTTTAATGCCTAATTTCTTCTTTTTAAACTGCCCGATTTGAGAGAAAATCAGTCTTTCAATGGACAGATCAGTTATAATGTCAATATATTTCAAGTCGTGTGCATACTTCAAAATTCGGGCTGCCTTCTCATTCTTGGCAACTACGACAGACAACCCTGCTCTGTCATCAGACATCTCCGGAAGCCATGCATCACCAAAACATAAATCCGCATTTTCTCCGATGACATCAACGCATGTGCTGCATCTGCTCAGGTTGAAAAAATTATTCGTCCACGGTATCAGAAAACTCCTTCGATCAAAGATATGCAACTGACCGTCTTTAGTTACCACAGTCATTTTTCCGGGCCAGCCATGTGAACGGAATTTAATATGCCGAACTTCGTCAAGTTCAATCCCGTGCTGCTTCAGTGCGTATCTTGTCACCTGAAGCGTTGCATTTCTTCCGCAAAACAGAGCAAATGTGAGCGGAATCTGTTCCCGAAGACTCGGTATGCGCTGCTTTGCATAAAGGATGCCGTTAATCTGACAGGGAATCCCTACAAATACATATTTTTTGTTTTTTCTCTCTCGGTCGCGCCAAATGTCTCTTACTGCCAGGCATGCAGGAACGGGTAAATATTTGGAACCCTGAGCGCTGCGAATTTCTTCGGAAGATGTCGCGATAAAAGTTTTCGGTTCTAAAGGAGATTTTTCATCCAGCTTTGTCACCACCGCGCCGTCTATTTTGCCGGAGGACAGGAGATATTGCAAAAGAGCCGTCACCGCGCCGCCGCTGCTGCCATGATATTGAATTTCCCTGTCCGAAGCTTTGACTACATAAATCTTGCAATATGATCCTATCAGCTCATGATATGACGGCGCATCATCCGATTTATCCGGAATGCTGATTTGGCGACCCGGACACACAGAAATACATATCCCGCTGCAATCTTTACATTCTGCCGGACCTGCGGGCCAGCAGTTCCCGTTCATGTCACGGGTGATGACAATACGTTGATGCGGACATACCGCTTCGCACATACCGCACTGACAGCACAGGTAGCGCGGCACTTCTGATATAACATTGCCTGACATCAGTAAGACAACCTCCTTTTCATTCAGTTTTTACTCCATATTCTGAGGAATATCATATACCTTATCAACATGTCTCCGCAACAGGATGAACAACATGCCGCCGAGTAAAGGGATAATAATACCGCTGACCAATCTTGACAATAAAGCGACAAACATGCCCTGCTCATTTGTAAGTCCCAGCCAGCCGAGGAAGTAAACAAATGCCCCTTCTCTTAATCCCAGCGAATTGATGGAAAGCGGCAGCGCGGAAATCAGCATGATGAGCGGGACGACAAGAAGAAGACTTTGAAAAGACAGTACGATGTTTACCGTAAGTCCGTAAAAGAAGATGATGACAATTGCAACCATCTGAAAAATAAAACTTAGAAGAAGTGTTGACAGCACAGCCTTTCTGTTAATCATAATCGCATTCAATTCTTTGAAGACGCTGACAAGTTTGAGAATATATTTATTTTTTATCTCTTTTGTAAAGTCGCTTTTTTCTAAAATCAGCGCCAGTAATTTTTTTTCAATCAGCAGCGCAATCGCTGTAAAACTGAGAAGCGAATATGTCAGCGCAATCCAAAAGATGCTTTGCAGGCGTATCAATTGATGAGATATAAGCAATCCCACGGCAAGTACGGCGCCCATTGCCAGAAAGCCGAATACCCGGGTCAGAAAAACGCTGACAATGGATTTGCTGTGAGATTTGTAGAACTTATGAATATCGTGTATCTTATACACATCTCCTCCCATGTCGGAGGGAAGAAATACATTAAAGAACTGCCCCACGACTTGCGAGTAGGCAAGTCTCCATAAGGGAATGCGATATGCCGAAGCGGCTTTCAGCAATATCATCCACCGGTACGCGTTCAGCCACACCGCGCCCAGATGCAGCAATATCGGCGCGGCAAGCCAGCCGGTATTCAGGCTGACCAGCATTTTTCCCAGTTCTCTGAAGTTGAGAGACAAAAAGAGATAAATGACCAATGCCAGCAGAACAAGGGTCTGAAATGCGTTGATAAGCCATGAATATCGGGACTTAGTCATAAATAACCTTACGATATCACCCCTTGTAAAACGGGTTTTAAACCCGTTCTACAGGTAGCCATAAATAACCTTACGCACGAGTTCTGATGTCACCCCTTGTAAAACGGGTTTTAAACCCGTTCTACAGGTAGCCATAAATAACCTTACGCACAAGTTCCAATGTTACCTGCTCTCTGTCTGCCAATTTTTTCACGCCCCGAACAAGCCTTTGTCTATAAATATCCCGCTTATACCAAATATCTGTAATCTTTTGGTAAACAGAGTCTTCTGTGAAGTTGTCGAAAGAAATGACTGCATCAGGCATATCAAGTTCCTTGAAAAAACTTGCCACTTTTTTGTTGTAAACAATTCCGATCATGGGCGTATGCGCTACGGAAGAAAAAATCAGTGAGTGCATACGCATACCGATGAACAGGTCAAACAGCCCGATGACAGATGCGATTTCTCCCGGCAGATGATTTTCTTTCGGAATATAATGAACCCGGGAGCGGTTACGGACAGCATTTTGAATCTGCCCGAAAATTTTGCCTTCAACATCGGTCGGAACCAGTACAATATTAACGTCAAGATTTTCAGTCAGACGATCAAGAACTTTTGCCATAATGGAAACAAAAGAAGAGACATTCATAGAAGCTTTTCCCTTCTGTACCATAAAGTCAACAAAACTGTTCACATTGACGCCGATCAGGGGCTTGCCCATATCAATTTCATATTTTCGGCAGATTTCTTTTGCCCGTGAAGGCGGCGCCGGCTTCATCCGCAGCGCGGGGTCCGCAGCCAGCGCCATAAACGGCGGACAGACGCCGAGCGACAGCGCAAGGTCAAGGCTGTCCTGATCCCTTGTCGTCATAATTGAGACGCAGCGCCCCACCCGGCGCATCATGGAACGCCCCATATCCGTATTCAGCGGTCCTACGCCCACGCCGTATAACACCACCGGTTTTCCCAGCATTTTGGCGTAAGGCAGAACAAATCGGTAGTTGAACAGATAACTGAATGTCGGATCCCACAGTTTTTTATCAAAAAAAACGCCGCCCCGTATCAAAACCCAGTCGCAGCGGGGAAGATTGAGCAAAACCGGCAATCCCAGAAAGTTCACACTCAGATTCCAGGGCATCATGTCAACACGCCGTATCACGGAATGACGTTTGGGAAAATGCAGGCGCACACTCGGATTCAGAACCGAATAAACATCAAACTTCGCTGAAGGATCCATCTCCAATATCTCAGACATGATCACATAAAGCGAAGCCGTATCTCCCATATTTCTCCCGGAAAACTGTTCCAACACTGCTATTCTCGCCATGA